>NZ_JBAURI010000078.1:0-8828 GCF_049581145.1 Bradyrhizobium sp. | reverse complement strand
GCCGAGGCCACTAGCCAGCCGTGCGACAACCTCGCGCACGGGCATGGCGCCGCGGGCCCCGAGCACGACCGCATCGAAGCCGGTCCACGGCAGAGCGATGGCGCGGACCGCAAGCGCGGCAATGTCGGCGACATGGGCGGCGTTGTTGAAGGGCGAATCGAGGTGGAACGCGCCGATGGTCCCGCCGCGCGACAGCCTGGCCGCCACGCCGGAAAGCCAGTTGCGATGCGCGCCCGGCCCCAGCACGCCTGGGAGCCGCAGCGCCAGCCCCGGCAATCGTTCAGCCCGGTCCTTCAACATCAGCTCGCAGAGCCACTTGGTGGTCCCATAGGGATCGGGATCGACGACCGGCGTCGCCTCGTCGACCACCGGCGCGGTCACGGTGCCGTAAATCGACAGGGACGAGTACAGAACGAAGGCGCGCACGGTCCACCGCTCCGCGGCGTCGAGCAGCGCCTCGGTTCCGCGCACATTGTCGTGCACCATCCTCCGCGCATCGATGCCGGGCGCCGGCGACGTCGCGGCCGTGTGGACCACCGCGTCGAACGCACCGGCCAGATCGCCCACGGCGACGAGGTCGCCGCAGGCCAGCGTCACGCCCGGCACACCATCGAGCGTCGCCAGAAACCGGGTCCGGTGACGATAGAGGCCGGTCACGGCGTGGCCGGCCAGGGCGAGCTCTCTGGCTGCGACGGACCCCGCGAACCCGGAAGCGCCGGTGACGAGGACCTTCATGCCCCAGTATGCCCCTCGCTCAGGATACCCTGGCCATGATGTTGGGAACCGAGATGCCATGCGCGGCCAGGAGATCCTCCCAGCTGCCATAGTTGTGAATGAACTCGTCCTTCAGCGTGAAGGTATCGAGCTTGCAGGTCGCCTGCATGTCCCACGCAAGCTGCTTGGTCTGGGGCGCGAGACCGCCCTGCGGCACATGCTCTTCAATGACGATCACCTGCTTGTGCCGCTTCAGCGCGTCCGCAATGCCCTCGCGGTCGAGCGGCTTCACCGTGTGCACCGAGACCAGCGAGACCGATTTGCCCTGCGCCTGCAGCCGGTCCGCGACCTCGGCCGCCATCTTGCTGATGCAGCCGTAGGTCAGGATACAGACATCGGTTCCCCGCCTGAGATAGCGAATCTTGCCGAATGTCCAGGGTTCGGCGCCCTTGGTGAGATCCGGCTCGCCGGCCTTGCCGATGCGCAGATAAAGCGGGCCGTTCTTCTGGCTCGCGCACCATCTGGTCGCCTCGGTGCACTCGGCGGGATCACAGGGCGCGATGATCTGCATGTTCGGAATCGCGCCCGCGATCGCGATGTCTTCCATCGTGTGATGGGTGCCGCCCAGCGTGGAATAGATCACGCCGGCGCCCATGCCGACCACCGTCACCGGCAGATTCTGGTAGCCGAGATCGTCGCGCACCATCTCGAACGGCCGATAGAGCGAGAAGGTCGCGATGGTGTAGGCGAAGGGCTGGCAGCCCTTCAGCGCGAGGCCGGCGCAGATGCCGATCATGGACTGCTCGGCGACCCCGACATTGATGAACCGCTCGGGATACTGCGTCGAGAACTTCGCCATGCTGCCGGCCGGTGAAATGTCGGAGACCACGATATACACGTCGGGATTCCTGGTGGCCTCTTCGTAGAGCGCCTCGGCAAACGTGTTTCTCATGCTTGAGCCTCCAGCTCGGCGATGGCCTGCTTGTATTCGTCCTTGTTGGGCGAACGGTAGTGCCAGAGCGGCACGTTCTCCATGTAGGAGACGCCCTTGCCCTTGGTCGTCTTCGCGACCACCATCAACGGCCGGTCGCCCTTGCGGCTGCGCACCGCCTCATAAAGTTCGGCGCTGGAATGACCGTCGCACTCGGCCGTCTCCCAGCCGAAGGCGGAGAACTTGTCGGTGAGCGGATAGAACGACGGATGGGTGATGGACGTGCGGCCGAGGCTCTGGAAGTCGTTGTTGTCGCAGAAAGCGATGATGTTGCCGAGCTTGAGGCTCGAGGCCATCAGGATGGCCTCCCAGGTCGAGCCTTCCTGGATCTCGCCATCCGACAGCACGGTGTAGATGTTGCCGCCGGTCTTGCGTCCGCGCTCGGCAAGCGCCATGCCGACCACCATCGACAGACCGTGGCCCAGCGAGCCGGTCGAGGCCTCGATCCCCGGATTGCCGTAGTCGGGATGGACACCAAGCCGGCCATGGGGCGTGCAGTAGCCGTCGAGATCGGCCTGGCTCAGGATACCCTTCTCGACCAGGACCATATACTGAATCATGCAGCCGTGCCCCTTCGACATCAAGAAGGTGTCGGGGGACTTTCCGCCGTTCAGCGCCGGGCGCATCAGCTCGTTGTAGATGAGGTCGACGATCTCGGTGCACGAGAAGGCGCCGCCGATATGAAGGGCCGAGACCTTTTGTGACATGTCGAGGATGCGCCGGCGATAGGCGTTGCAACGCGCCCTGGCGATCTTGGCGTCGAACGTGTTGGCTCGGTCCGTCATGAAATTCTTCCCCGTACGGCCTTCCGATTATTCGATGATGGTCCAGTAGTAGTCGCCAGTATAGCCAGCCTCCGCGAATACCTCGAGCCAGCCCTCCGGATAGTCGTGGAATCTGGCGGTCAGCACCCAATCCTCGAAAATCACCTTCTGCGCGGGCGTGCGGTAGCTGTCGACCTGCACGAACGCATGGCCGCCCGACACGCGCTGCAGCTCCCTCAGCGCCTGAACGCAGCCTGTGCGATCGAGATTGTGGATCGTGTTCAGCGAGATCGCGGCCTTGAAGCTGTTGTCGGGAAACGGCAGCTCGAGCGCGTTGCCGAGGTGAAGACGGCCGATCACTTCGGGTTCGCAATGCATCAGCGCGTATTTCGATATTTCGAGGCCGAACGCCTCGAGCCCGGGCAGCGCCTTGATGAAATCCTTCACCAGGAAGCCCTTGGCGGCCCCGACATCGAGCACGCGATCGCCCGCCTTGAGGCCGAAATGCTCGATCATGTCCTGCGCCACGGGAACCCAGCGGCCATCGTAGCGATAGCCGCCATAGCCGTATTCGCGCGGACCATCGAAATAGAGCTCGCCATACTCGCGCGAGATGCGGATGTGCTCGTCGGTCTTGGCATGCTGCCGCGCCGAGACATTGCGCTTGCCCTTGGGCAATTTGTTCAGAAGATTGACCTCGGCCATAAGCTTTTAAGTCCCCGTGCCGCCGCGTTCACACCAAACCCCGTCATCGCCCGGCTTGACCGGGCGATCCAGCATTCCAGAGATCTCCGATCGATGGGCGTCTCTGGGATACTGGATCACCCGCATTCGCGGGTGATGATGGCTGTGGACGTGGCCGCCACACCAAACCCTCATGTAGCTGGTGCGGAGAGTGCCGCGCAAGCCACAATCTCCCCCGCAGTGGGTCGTTGCCACGGCCATTCGTCCCCTCACCTGCTGCCAAAAACCTCGCGGTGGACGCGCGCCAACCCATCAGGCAACCGCTCGAAATTGAAATCCGGAAACGCCTTGTAGCAGTTCGTGATGTCGAAGAAGCGATGCAGCAGATGCGCACGCGGCACCGCGCGCGGCAGATGCTTGACCTCGACCTTCGGCGCGAAATTGCCCGCGACGAGATGCGCGATGTCGCAGAACGACGTCGCAACGCCGGTCACCGCGTTGAGGCTGCCGGTGCTGCCGTGCTGCAGAATTCGCACCGCCAGCCGCGCGACGTCCTCGACCGCGACATGATCGCGCTTCTCCTCGCCTGCTCCGAACAGCGTGATCGGCCCGCCCTCTGCCGCCTGGCGGCGGAAGCGGTTGGGGCCATAGCCTGAATGCGGATCGCCCGCGCCATAGATCAGCGTCGGGCGCAGCGCCGCGAACGGCGCCTTGACCTCGCTGCGGAACATCAGCTCGCGCGCCGCATGCATCATGCCATGCGTTGTCGACGGCGCGAGCGGTGACTGCTCGGTGACCGGATTGGCGTCATCGGCGTAGACGGCGTCCGAGCTGATATAGAGAAGATGCGCCGGTGGCGCCGCCGCGAACGCCTGCAATGCGGTCTCTGCCATGCGCAGATTGGTCATCATCTGGCCGGCATTCTTCGCCGGCGCCACCGCGGAGACGAACACCACGGCATCGTCGGGGGTGAGCCGCGCGCGGAGCTGCTCGCTTCCCGCGGCCGACAACAGATCGGCCTCCTTGCGCGTGAGGCCAATGACCGGAATGTTCGCCGCGGCGATCTCTTTGACGATGGTCGACCCGACGAAGCCGCCGGCGCCGACCACGACGACGCGCTTCGGCGCTCTCGGAGATGCATATGCGTGGGTGAGCATGGTCAGGAATCCTTAAGTGACACCCAGCGTGCGATAGTCGAGCCCGGCGGCAAGCGCTGCTTTCGGTTCGAGCACGCGAAACGGATCCAGCACGATGTTGCCGCGCATTGCCTTGGCGAGTTCGGCCGGCGACAGCTTCCGGAATTCGGGCCATGGTGTCATGATCGCGAGCGCGTCGACGCCGGCAGCCGCGGCCAATGCGGTTTCGGCGCCGGTGACATTGGGGTGATCGGTGGCATCGGACTTCACCACCGGATCGTAGACCTGCAGCGCCCAGGGATGCAGCAGCCTGATCAGCGCCAGCGACGGCGAGTTCTTCACCGAGTGGGTATTCTCCTTGTAGGCGAGCCCGAGGACGCCGAGCCGAATCTGGTGGCCGTGATCTTGGCCGCGCCACAGCACCGCCTCATGCATCGTCCTGATCGCCCAGTCCTTGCGATAGCGACTGTTGTGCACGAAGGCCTGGATGACGGCGGCGTCGGTACCGAACTCCTGTGAGAACCGAATCACGGTCGAGAGATCCCGCTCGAGATTGCCACCGGCGATGCCGAGCCCCGGCGACAGATAGGAATAGGCGCCGATGCGACGATCGAGCTTCAGCGCCGGCGCGATCTCCGACCAATCCGCGCCGATACGCTCGCACAATTCCGCCAGCGTGTTGGCGACCGTGACGGAGGCGACCAGGCAGCAATTGATCGAGATTTTTGCGAGCTCTGCACTCTCCAGCCGCATCGGCAGGATCGGGCAGCCAAAGGCCTCGAGATAGCTCTTCAAGCGCGCCGGCAGCGGCTGCGCTGGATCGGGGCAGCCGACCATGAAACGCTCCGGCAGCGTGGCGCGCTCGACGGCGCGGCCAAAGACCAATGTCTCGACCTGGTAGTACAGGTTCTTGTCCGGCCGCAACCGCGCCCGCGTATAGCCCGGCGGAACCTGGCTCAGCACCACGACGACGCTGTCCGGACCGGCATTGTCGAGCGCAAGCTTCAGGAGCGTATCGAGCGTGGTCAGATCGCTGCCTCCCTGGTCATCGGTCGGCACATCCGGCGCGACATAGATGACGTCGCAGCCTTTCAGCCGGGCCGGATCGGAGGCAAAGGAGATATGCCCGCGGCTGCGGCCAAGAAGATCGTCGAGATCGGGCTCGACCACGGGCAGCTCGCCGGCCTCGAGGCGCCCGACCAGCGCCGGATCGAGGTCGACGCCCAGCGTGGCAAATCCCTTCGAAGCGGCCGCCACGGCCGAGCACAGGCCGAGATGCGTCATGCCGACATATGCGATACGCGGTTGATCGTTCATCGCGAAGAACTCACCTTGATGACCTCGTCGGAAAGCCGTCCGAGCGTGCGAAGCAGCCAGCGGTCCTTCGACAGGTCGGTCCGCGCTTCCCCGGCAACCAGCGCCTTGAACGCCGTGTATTCGAGCGCCCATGTCGGATCGTCCTGCACCAGGGTGATCGTGTGTTCCGGCGGCCGGCCGCTGGGCAGGATGCGGGTGCGGCACGTGAACTCGCTCGGGCCCCATTTGCACAGCGATTCGACATGCGCGCTGCCCTTTTCCGCAAAAATGTCGCAGGTAAAATGGTTGCGCCAGGACACCAGCGTCATTTCCAGCTCGATCTTCGGGTCGGAAGCTTCAGACCCGATGACGACGTGATCCGCCGCGCGATTCTCGAAACGGCTCGCCGAGATGACGCGGAAATCATCGGCCAGATCGCCGAACCAGAAATTCACGGTGTCGAGCAGATGCGAGCCGAGGTCCGGCAGCACGCCGGCGCCCTGGTCGCGCCAGGCACTCTCGCGCACCAGGCGCGCCGTCCCGTTGCCGTAGAACATGCGGCAGCGATAGATCTTCCCGAGTTCGCCGGACGCGATGAGGTCGCGCATGCCGACATAGTGCGGTTCGAAACGGTGGTTGTAGGCCGTTACCAGCAGCGTGCCGCTGTCCCTGGCACTCTGTTCGAGCGCGGCGAGCTCGGCATCCGACCCCGCATACAGCGGCTTCTCGGTGAGCGCGTGCTTGCCGTGCCGGGCAAGATGCCTGAGGATCTCCATCTTGGGTTCGTCCGGCGTGCACACGACCGCCGCGTCGTAGAGCTCAAGCGGCACCTCGCGAACGTCTTTCCACTGGGCGCCGGTCCAGAACGGATCGACGACGCCTGCAGCCTCGGAGGCCGCAACCGCAAGACGCTTCTTTCCCTGCACACCATATCCGACGACAATGCAGCGCATGACAGCCAAGCGATCCCGAGAGCCTTGTGATCAAGAATCCTGTGAGCCTGCGAACCCAGCACGATCACTGGTAGTGCATCAGACGCTCGTAGCGATCGAGCTTGTCGAGCACGTCCTTCGGCCGCACCGGAATATTGCCATGGCGCTCGCATTCGACCGCCGCCGACAGCGAACCGAGCACCGAGGCGATCACCTCGTTGCCGCCGGCGAACATCGACAGCGCCGCGTAGGCCAACAGGGCGTCGCCCGAGCCCACCGCATCCACGACGTGGTCGGCGAATGAATCGAGCGTGAAGAAGGCGCGCACGTCCTCGTCCTTCTTCGGCACCGAGCGGAAGGTCATCAGGCCGCGTTCGCCGAGCTTCAGGATCAATATCTTGCAGGCAGCCTGCCGGTACAGCTCGAGGCCGAGCGGCCGCACCACCGAGTCCTGGTCGCCCAAGGCAAACCGGGCCTCGCGTTCGTTCGGCGTGATCAGGTCAAAACCCTTGAATTCGAGGATGTTGCCCCAGCGGCTCGCGACCTGGCTGTCGGCGACGCGGAACACGTTGTTCGGGATCGCCGCGATCAGGTTCGGGATGGTGTCGCGGTTGAACATACCATGCCGAAAGTCGCTGAACACGACAATATCGGCCGGCGTATCGCGGATCTGCTCCGCCAGGATGCCCTGAATCCGCTCGGAGATCGCGCGGTTGTCGAGGGTGTCCACCTTGAGCAGGTTGTAGCCACCGGTCACGATGGCATTCTTGTTGGTGGTCGGCCGCGTGCGGTCGATGATCGGCGTGCACTGGATGCCGGCGTGCTTGAGGTCCTCCAGCGCAAACTCCGCCAGTTTGTCCTCACCGAGCACGGTCGAGAACGTCACCTCGGCACCGGCGGCCGCCACATGCTTGGCGACGATGCCGGCGCCTCCGACGAAATCCTCGCGACGATCGAACCGCACGCTCATGGTCGGCGTCTTGGTCATGCCGCCGATCATGGCGCAATGCGTATAGCTGTCGATGATCGTGTCGCCGATGATGTGAACCTTGATGCCCCTGAGCTTGTCCAGCGCGCTCCTGATATCCGCGGTGGTCAGTCCTTCGCCCTCCAGCAGCGCCAAAAGCTTCTCGGTCGCGATCGCCGGCGGCTCGGTCTCGATCAGGCGCGAGGAGGAGTAGATGATATCACCCGGCGTGAAGATCAGTTCGCCGCCATAGGCCTCGACCGCGAGCTTCTCCTCCGCGGTGCGCGGATGCAGACCCTCCTTGGTGTACTCGTATCCCTTGGCGAAATAGTCGGGCTTGATGATGCCGATATTGACGATCGGCGTGGGGTCCGGATCGATCACGACGTAGTCGACGACTTCGAGCGCGGCGAGATTGAAGGCGCGCAACTCCTGCGGCACGAACGGGCGGAAATTCGCCTTCGCAATATGCGCGTCCGCCGTCAGGCTGGCGATCAGGAGGTCTCCCTTGCTCTTGGCGTAGAGCAGGTGCCGGATATGCCCGGGATGCACGAGATCGAACGTGCCATGACACATGATCACTTTCTTCTTGCGCGGGGGCGCGCCGATGATCGCCGCGATTTCCTGCGCGGTTTTGACCTTGTGCTTGACGAGAGCGCGGCTTGCGTCATCCATTGGACTTGCCTTCGTCTGAGAGCGTCTTGAACCAACCCGACGTCGCCTTGGCGATCGAGTCCGGATCCCACAGCGGAGCCTCGCGCCAGTAATCGATATTCGCCAGGATGCGTTGCACGCCCTCCTCGAAACTGACTTTCTGACGCCAGCCGAGATCGCGCGTGATCTTGGCGATGTCGGCATAGGTGCAGTCGGGTTCGCCCGGCCGTTTTGGAATGTGCACGACTTCGCCGCCGAGCAGCTCGACGAGACGATTGACCGACTGGGGGTTGCCGGCGCCCAGGTTCCAGATTTCGCCGGTCTTTGCGGTTTCCGCTGCCGCGAGGAACGCCTCGGCGACATCGGAGGCATAGAGGAAGTCACGCCGCTGCGTGCCGTCGCCGACCACGGTGAAAGGCTTGCCGGCTAGCTTCTGCTTCAGGAATACGCCAAAGACCGCGCCATAAGCGCCGGATGTGCGCGAGCGTGTCCCGTAAGCGTTGAAAATGCGAACCGCGTTGACCGGCAACCGATAGACCTGGTGCCAATGAAACGCCGCCTGCTCGCCCTGATATTTCGACAGCGCATACGGGTATTGCGGCTGGATGACGTGGTCCTCGCGCGTCGGCGTCGCTGCCAGTCCGTAGCAGGACGAGGAAGCCGCGTAGACGAACTTCTTCACCCCTGCGG
>NZ_JBAURI010000077.1:0-3466 GCF_049581145.1 Bradyrhizobium sp. | reverse complement strand
GGTCGGTGATCAGGCTGCGCAGGGTTTCGACGAAATCGGTCATTGCTATTTCACCCGCAGCGGCAGGCCTGCGACGACGAATTCGACTTCGTCGGCGGCGCGCGCGATCATCTGGTTCAGCTGTCCGGCGGCATCGCGAAATTGTCGTGCCAGCGCGTTGTCGGGAACGATGCCCGAACCGACTTCATTGCTGACCAGCACGACCGGGCTCTGCTGGCGGCCGAGCGCGTCCACGAGTTTTGCGGCCTCTTCCGTCCAGTCGCGCTCGGCATGCATGAGGTTGGATAACCATAGAGTCAGGCAGTCGACCAGCCGAGCGCCGCCGCCGTCGGTCTCCGCCAGGGCTGTCGCAAGCTCCAGCGGCGTCTCCCGCTCCCGCCAATCCTGCCCGCGCCGCGCGCGGTGTTTTGCGATCCGATCGCTCATTTCGGAATCGAGCGGCTCCGCCGTCGCGATATAGACCGGTTGACCGGCGAAGCCCCACGCGCGGATTTCCGCCCGCGCGCTTTTTCCCGATCTTGCCCCGCCGGTGATGAGGATGATGGCCATCTGTTCTCCGCTCCGGATTGCGCAGTAACCACCAATCCCGCGCCAAGACAAATCGCCAGATCGTAAATCGCTCAATCGCAAACCGCTGAATCGCGTCACGGGGGCTTGCGCCGGCCGCCCTTTCTTGCGCATCAGGATGGCGAATGCGGAGGTCATGTGGGTTTTACCGGAGCAATGGCGGTGGCGATGCTGGTGGACGCCCTGTTGGGTTGGCCCAGCGGCTTGTTCCTGCGCATCGGCCATCCCGTCACTTGGCTCGGTCGGCTGATCGACGCGCTGGACGCACGCTGGAACCGGACGGTGGATGCGCCGTGGCTGCGGCAAGCCGCGGGGGGCGCGGCGGCGCTGATCGTGATTACCCTGGCGGCCGCTCTCGCATGGGCGGTGCAGAGCGCGATCGCCCCGAGCTGGCGCGGCGTGATCCTGCTCGGCATGTTCGGCTGGCCCTTCGTCGCGCTGCGCTCGCTCCATGACCACGTCGCCGCGGTGGCGCATCCGCTGCGATCGGGTGACGTGGCATCGGCGCGGTCAGCGGTATCGATGATCGTCGGGCGCGACCCGCACCAGCTCGACGAGGCCGGCATCGCCCGTGCCGCGATCGAAAGCCTTGCGGAAAATGCCTCGGACGGCGTGGTGGCGCCGATCTTCTGGGGCGCGATTTTGGGATTGCCTGGCATCGTCGGCTACAAGGCCGTCAACACGCTGGATTCCATGATCGGTCATCGCACCGAAAGGCATCAGTCATTCGGCTGGGCGGCGGCGCGCATCGACGATCTCGCCAATGTCATACCGGCGCGTCTGACCGCGCTGCTGTTCACGCTGCTGGCGCCGCGGCCAGGGGACGCGATGTCCTGCATGGCAAAGGATGCGCGAAAACACCGATCGATCAACGCCGGCTGGCCGGAAGCCGCGATGGCCGGTGCGCTCGGTGTGCGGCTCTGCGGGCCGCGCGTCTATCATGGCAGTGTCGCCGAGGAGCCGTGGCTGAACGGCAATGCCGCCGATCCAGTGGCCGACGATGTCGTGCGGGGATTGAAGCTTTATGTCCGGTCGCTGGCGGCACTGGCCGGGCTTCTTGTGATCCTCGCCTTCGTCTAGAGATTAGCCATGCTGGATCACGGTGGAAATCTCGATGTCGCGATGCGCCGTTTCGGCGGGGGAGTCGATGATTGGATCGATCTGTCCACCGGCATCAATCGGTGCCCCTATCCAGTCCCCGAGCTTCAGCCGCGCCACTGGAGCGCGCTGCCGTCGCGCGCCGATCTCGACTCGCTTCATGACGCGGCTCGTCGAGCCTACGCCACGCGCGGCGCAGTTCTCGCCATCGCCGGCGCGCAAGCGGCGATTCAGCTGCTTCCCTCGCTCGCGCCACGCGGCCAGGCGCGGATTCTGGCGCCGACCTATCAGGAATATGGCGCGGTGCTCAGGGCCGCAGGTCGGGAGGTGGAGGAGGTTGCTGACCTCGATGCGCTTGCCGGCGCCGATCTCGCCATCGTCGTCAACCCCAACAATCCCGACGGGCGCAGCCATGATCCCGCAAGGCTGCTGGCGCTGCTGCCGCATGTGGGTTGCCTGATCGTCGACGAGAGTTTTGCCGATGCAATGCCCGGCCTGTCGCTGGCTCCGGAAGCGGGAAGAGCTGGACTCCTGGTCCTGCGCTCCTTCGGAAAATTCTACGGTCTTGCCGGGTTGCGCCTGGGTTTCGTGCTCGGAGGCGACGCTGATCTCGCAGCACTTGCGGCCAAGGCGGGGCCATGGCCGGTTTCCGGCGCCGCCATCGAAATCGGGCGCCGTGCGTTGCTGGACCGTGACTGGACCGCACAGACGACGGCGCGGCTTGCCCGGTCGTCTGTGCGGCTGGACGCATTGGTGCGTGCCGCGGGTTGGCGGCTGATCGGCGGCACGTCGCTGTTCCGGCTCTACGAGACCGCCGACGCCAAGGCTGCGCAGGAAAGGCTCGGTTGCGCGCGCATCTGGTCTCGCGTGTTTCCGCATGCCCCTGCTTGGTTGCGCCTCGGCATCCCCGGCGATGAGGCAGAATGGGCGCGGCTTGCGGCTGTGCTTGCGGGCTAGACACCAGGTTCAAATCATCAACGCGCGAGAGCGAGCAGGCCGTCGATATCCAGATGCTTCTCGATGTGATCGGCAAGCGCGTCGAGCGCGCACTCGACCTTGCTGCGGTAGCGCTCGCCTGACGCGGCGATGCCGAGCCGCGCGAGAAAGGCGCTGCGGAAGCCATCCGAGGCAAACAGGCCGTGAAGATAGCTGCCGTGGACACGGCCGTCGGCGGACACCGCGCCTTCCGCCGCGCCGTCCACGAATGCGAACGGGCGCGCGAGGTCGGGCCCTTCGGTGCGGCCGATATGGATTTCGTAGGCCTCGATCGGCTGGCTGGTTTCGGCGTGAATTGCGGCGACGCGGGCGAGACTCTTGTCGGGGCTCATCACGGTGGTGACATCGAGCAGGGCGAGGCCCGGCGTCTCGCCGGGCGGTCCCTCGATGCCATCCAGGTCCGTGACGCGCCGCCCCAGCATCTGGTAGCCGCCGCAGACGCCGAGCACGTGGCCGCCGCGGCGGTGGTGCGCCAGAATGTCGATGTCCCAGCCCTGGGCGCGCAGGAAGGCGAGGTCGCCGCGGGTCGATTTCGAGCCGGGCAGGATCACAAGTGTTACATCGCCCGGAATGGCCTCGCCCGGCCGCACCATCACCAGGTCGACGTCAGGCTCCAGCTTGAGCGGATCGAGGTCGTCGAAATTCGCGATCCGCGACAGCGCGAGACAGGCGATCTTGTGTCGCCCCGGTTTGCGGGCGTCCGCAAGTCCCAGCGCGTCCTCCGCCGGAAGCTCGATCGCGCGGGCGAAATATGGCAGCATCCCGAACCCGCGCCACGTGGTGCGCTTCGCGATCAACTCGTATC
>NZ_JBAURI010000076.1:0-2928 GCF_049581145.1 Bradyrhizobium sp. | reverse complement strand
CGCCAGATCGGGTCGAGGCCGGCGAAGTCGAGGCCGAAATCGAAGCGCGAAAAATAATGCATGTTGCCGTCCGCTGTCTTCAAGTCGAGTTCCTCCTCGAGCTCGCGCGCCAGCGCCTGTTCGACGGTCTCGCCCGGGTCGATGCCGCCGCCAAAACAGCCCCAATGCGACGGAAAGAAGATCCCGCGCTTGGCGTCTCGCAGCTGGAGCAGGTACTGCCCCTCGACCACGATGATGGCCGCAACCGCATTGCCGGGTCGCAGTGGAATGGACAGCTCGAGTCTGGGATCGTCGGCGGGGTTTGGAGTAGCGTTGTCCGGCATCTTTTTATCCACTTCCAAATTGCTGGTCTTGTCTCGCGGTTCCGGTGTTCTTACTCTGCCTTGACTTTCGCCGTCCCGGCCGTTACCGAGCGCTCGTGCTGAATTGCCTCGCTTTTTTGCTGGAATCGAGCGGTTCTGAGATTTTGCATTCTTCAGCCTTCCGCTCCAGTCTGGAAGCGACCTGCCTTCGTGAGCCGGCCAAAACCCAGAAGATTGTGACAATCTCCACGGGAGCTTTGCCGAAGGAGCCGTGATCAGGTATGTCATCTGCCGTCGATATGGATGATATAGGGCTAGAGTCGAGAGCGGTTCTCAGGGATGCGCTACGTTCGCAGCACCTGCTTCGCTGAAGGAGTGACAGGATGAATACCCCAAGCGTTGACCAGCTGCGGATCAGGCTTTTCGCCGACGGAGCCGATCTGAAGAACATCCGCGAGCTCGCCGCCAACCCGAAGATCCAAGGCTTCACCACGAACCCGACCCTGATGCGGGCGGCGGGCGTGAGCGACTACCGCACCTTCGCGTTCGACGTGCTGAAGGTGGTGACCGGCCGGCCGATTTCGTTCGAAGTGTTCGCCGACGATTTCCCGACCATGGAGGCCCAGGCACGCGAAATCGCCAAATGGGGCGACAACGTCTACGTCAAGATCCCCGTCACGAATACAAAGGGCGAGTCGAGCTGTCCGCTGATTGCGAGGCTCGCCAAGGCCGGCGTCAAGCTGAACGTCACCGCCATCATGACGCTCGATCAGGTGGGCGAAGTCGGTCAATCGCTCGATCCGGCGGTGCCGGCCGTGGTGTCCGTGTTCGCCGGGCGAGTCGCTGACACCGGACGCGATCCGGTGCCGCACATGGCGAGGGCGCTCGAGCTGTTGCGCGACCGGCCGAAGGCCGAACTGCTATGGGCGAGCCCGCGCGAGCTGCTCAATATTTTCCAGGCTGATGCGATCGGTTGCCACATCATCACCGCGACTCCGGACTTGCTGAAGAAGCTCTCGCTGGTGGGGAAGGACCTCGACCTCTATTCCAGGGAAACCGTGTCGATGTTCTACAATGACGCGAAAGCCGCCGGCTTCGCGATCGCCACAGGCTGACCGCGTCGATCTCGACGTCCGGTGTGGCGGATTAACCGGCCATAGCCGCCATATGAGCTTGAGAATGGCGCAGGAAAGCGGCAGGGATAAAGCCGCCAGAAGAAATCGAATCACGAGAGCATTGTAGATATGGCTCACACTTCGCTGTGAGCGCTGACGGGGCGAAAGCAGAGCAAATGACCGAGATTAGAAAGAGTGTCCTGATCACTGGCGGTGCCGGATATGTCGGGCACATCCTGACGCCCCGTCTTCTCAGCAAGGGCTATCACGTCACGGTTTTCGACAGGCTGTGGTACGGTTGCCGGATGCCGAACGATCCCAAGCTGCGGGTCGTGCAGGGGGACATTCGCGACACCGCGCAGGTCGCATCCGTGCTTCAAGGCATCGATGCGGTGCTGCATCTCGCCTGCATCTCCAATGATGCGAGCTTCGAGCTCGACGAGAAGCTGTCCGAGACCGTGAACTATGATTGCTTCGAGCCGCTGGTCGTGGCGGCGAAGAAGGCTCGCGTCAAGCGCTTCGTCTACTGCTCGTCGAGCTCGGTCTACGGCGTGTCGAACTCCCCTGACGTGACCGAGGAGCATCCACTGGTTCCGTTGACCCTCTACAACAAGTTCAAGGGCATGTGCGAACCGCTGTTGTGGAAGCACAAGGCGGACGATTTCACCTGCGTCACCATGCGTCCGGCGACCGTCTGCGGCTACAGCCCGCGCACCCGCCTCGATCTCTCGGTCAACATCCTCACCAATCATGCCGTCAACAAGGGCGTCATCACGGTGTTCGGCGGCACCCAGATGCGGCCCAATCTGCACATCGAGGACATGGTCGACGCCTACGAGATGATGCTCGAGGCGCCTCACGCCAAGGTGCACGGCGAGACCTTCAATATCGGCTTCGAGAACCACTCGATTGCCGCCATCGCCGACATGGTCAAGAAGGTCGTCGAGGAGGAGATGCCGGAAAAGGGGCCGATCACGATCGAGACGACGCCCTCCAACGACAACCGCTCCTACCACGTCAACTCCGACAAGATCCGCCGGACGCTGGGCTTCCGGCCCAAGCGCACCATCGAGGACGCCGTGCGCGATCTGGCGCGGGCGTTTCGCAACGGGCTGTTGCCGTCGAGCTTCGACGATGATTGGTACTACAACGTTCGCACCATGAAGAAGATCAAGGCAAAATAGGAGCGGCGCTGCGTGACGAAGACGGCAATCGTAACGGGGGGAGCCGGCTTCATCGGCAGCCACATGGTGGACGTGCTGGTCGACCGCGGTTACGCGGTGCGGGTCATCGACAATCTCATTGGCGGACGAGAGGCCAACCTCGAGCATCACAAGGGCAAGGCGGATGTCACGTTCTACAACGCGGACATCAGAAGCTTCATGCCGGGCGATGATCGCTTCGGGGACGTCGACTATGTGTTCCATTTCGCCGGCATCGGGGACATCGTGCCCTCCATCGAGCGGCCGCTGGAGTACATGTCGACGAACGTGCTGGGCACCGTGCACATG
>NZ_JBAURI010000075.1:0-9885 GCF_049581145.1 Bradyrhizobium sp. | reverse complement strand
GGCCGCGTCCGCCCTCGCCCATCGCGGCCGCATCGCCACAGAGCTTGCCGATCAGATCGGCGCGCCCGTCAGCCGCGGCCCAGGCGCTTTTCATCGCCCCTGTCATCGCCAAGGCGGCGATGACACAGACCGCAATCGCGCCGGGGCGACGCATCATGTGCGCCGGCCGCGGCCAGCCGGGTCAGCTGCAAGGCCGCCGGTGACTGCGTTCATCGCTCAGCTATAGGGGCTGAACGGAACGGGTTTTGGCGTATCCTTGGACTGCCACAAGATATCGAATCCCTGTTTCTCATTGACCGACCCGATGAACACGCCGCGGGCGACGTAATTGTTCTCCGCCGTCATCGATATCGTGTAGCCCGACGGACAATCGAAAGTGAGACCCGCGAAGGCCTTGCGCACTTCGGGAACCTCGAACGAGTTGGCCTTCGCCGCAGCCATTGCCCAGAGATGCACGGCATCATAGGCCGACACCATCGGATCGATCGCCACGTCGCCCTTGAACGGCACGTTCTTGGCCTTGACGTAGTCGGCCCATTGCTTGAGGAACGCCGTGTTGGCCGCGGCCTTGGCATTCTGCAGATAGGCCCAGCAGTTGAGATGGCCGACCAAAGGCTCGGTATTGAGGCCTTCGAGGTCGGCTTCGACCATGTCCAGGCCAAGCACCGGAACGTCGGTCGCCTTGATCCCCTGGTTGGAAAATTCGCGCAGGAAGTCCGGGATCGACGAACCGACCACCGTGAGCACCACGATCGGCTTGCCGCCGCCCGCATCGGCGAAGGCGCGGATCTGATTGACCAGGGTCTGGAAGTTGGAAAAGCCCAACGGGACGTATTCTTCCTTCCAGGCGCTTTCCTCGATGCCCTTCGATTTCCAGTAGCCCTTGAGCTGCTTGTTGATGGTCCGCGGCCACACATAGTCCGAGCCGAGCATGAAGAAGCGCTTGGCGCTGACGCCGTCGTCGCTCATCAGATAATCGACCGCCGGCAGCACGGAGCTTGCGGGCGGCGAATTGACATAGACGACGTTCGGCGAGTTCTCGTCACCTTCGAAATGCAGCGGATAGAACAGCAGGCCCTTGGCCTGTTCCACCACCGGCAGCACGGACTTGCGCGAGACCGACGTCCAGCAGCCAAACAAGGCCGCGACCTTGTCCTGCTCGAGCATCTGCTTGCCGATCTGCGCATAGAGCGGCCAATCGGAGGCGGGATCCGATACCGCGACCTCGATGGTGCGGCCGTTGACGCCGCCCTTGGCGTTGATTTCATCCGCCGCCATGCGGACCACATAATTCAAGCGGCCTTCGATGTTGGCCATGGTTCCGGAGGAGGAGAACAGGCAGCCGAGCTTGACGGTACCGCCGGCGGCATAAGCCGAGCGCACGATCGCAGGCGCCGCCAATGGCGTCGTCAGCGCCGCCGCGCCAAGTCCGGTGACGCGAAGAAACGAGCGACGTGAAAACCTACCCGAAAAACGAGCCATGGACGGTGCCTCTATCTTGACCGAAGAACGATCCGATTTCAGTTCATCGCCCTAGGCGAAGCAACGCCAAATAGTATTCAGCCGTGCTCAAGCGCTCGGCAAAGCCCTTGCCGTTCAATGGTTAGTGTCAATTTTGTCATTTAGAAGCTGAAATCCCCGCCGCAATTCGAACGCATCGCCAGGACCTGCGCCGATCACCTCGTCGGCCGGATGATCTCGTTGCATGGCTGCATCGCCCCTACCAAACGACTGGATTTCATGCGATAACCTCGCCGTCGATCACGGATGGGAGTCTGCGCCGATGCGACGCTCTCAGCACACCGAACACGAGATTTTGTTCCTTCTCGAGGAAGCGGACGCCGGCATCTCGATTGCTGAAATTTGCAGCACGGCCCGTGTCTCGCTGCGGACCTTCTATCGCTGGCGCAAGCGCTATCGCGGCCTGACATCGTCGGCCCTTCGCCACATGAAGGAGCTGGAGATCGAGAACCAGCGTCTGCGTCTGCTGTTGGACAAGCTGTCGGAGCAACGCGACAGCGCGCACGCTCAATCCCCCGTCGCGACGCGGTTGCAACTTCCGCGTCAGGAATTCGGCAGCGGCCGGCCGGCGGCCGCCGAGCATTCACGCGGCGCCTCGCTGGGCCGGTTCGCCTCCGTTCGCTGCATGCGCTGAAACATTGCCGTCGATTTGCCGCCGCGGCGATGGGCGCGGGAGCGTTTTCTGCTGCCGTGCTTGCGGGGCTAAAATCATATTTTTGTTGTAGCTTGTGAAGCTCTTGGCGTAAGGTATTTGCAGTTTCCGGACGTATTCATGAACCGCCTCTTGTTGGCTTGGCCGATAGAGCCGTCCCGCATGTTTGCCGGCAGGCGGCTTGATCCGAGAGCAAGAGGACGAGCTGCAATCGCAAGCACGGTGGAGGACGAAAACGTGAATGCGGGTCCAGTGCGTGTCGGCTGCATCGGAATCGGATGGTGGTCCGACGTTCTCGCCGATGCGATCCAGCGCTCCGGCAAACTCGACATCATCGGCTGCTACACCCGCTCCGAGGCAAAGCGCCAGAACTTTGCCGACAAATATGGCTGCCGGCCGGCTGCGAGCTACGAGGCGATGCTGGCCAATCCCGAGATCGAGGCGATCATCAACACGACTCCGAACGACGTGCATCTGGCGACCACAGCGGCCGCCGCCACCGCCGGCAAGCACGTCTTCCTCGACAAGCCGATCGCCAACAGCGTCTCCGACGGCCGCGCCATCACGGAAGCCTGTCGCAAGGCCGGCGTGGTGCTGGCGCTCGGCTACCAGCGCAGGCGCGAGAGCCACTTCCGCCGGATCAAGCAGCAGATCGATGACGGGCTGTTCGGCAGGCTGGTCAACGCCGAGGCCAACATCAGTCGTGACCGCCTCGGCAAGTTCGATCTCACGTCGTGGCGCTACCAGGCCGCGGGCATGCCCGGCGGGGTGATGCTGCAGATCGGCATCCACTACATCGACGTTCTGGAATATCTGATCGGGCCGATCATTGCGGTGCGCGGACAGTCGGCGCAACTGGTGCTGCCCGGCGACAATCCGGATGTCGCAAGCCTGATCCTCGAGCACGCGAACGGCGCGCTGTCGACGCTGAACGCAAGCTATGCGTCGGCGTCCGAATATTATCTGATGAACATCTACGGCAAGGACGCCACGGCCTATTACGATCTGCACAACGGCCTTCGCCTGCTCAGGCGCGGCGAAAGCAAACCGGTGGCAATCACCTGCGCAGGGAACGACACCCTGGTCGAGGAACTCGAAGAGTTCGCGGCCGCAATCCGCGGACAGGGACGTCTCGAAGTCGACGGTGACTATGCGACGAGATCGCTGGCAACGGTGCGCGCCGGCATTGTCTCGGCCCGAGAAGGACGCCGGGTCGAGGTCGCGGAGATCCTGGATGGTGACCGAAGCTGACAGCAAGACCTCGGCGCGGACCGCGGGCGGTCGTGTATCCGGATCTTGGCGATGGCCTGCCATCATCGTTGCCATCTTGTTCATCGCCGGCATCGTGCCGGTGCGCGCGCAGGGCTATCCGTCACGGCCGATCACCGTGGTCGTCCCGTTTCCCGCGGGCGGCGCCAGCGACGTGGTCGCGCGCATCGTCACCGACCGGATGTCTGGTATCCTGGGCCAGCCCATCATCATCGAGAATATCGGCGGCGCCGGCGGCACCATCGGCAGCGCGCATGTCGCCGTCGCCCGGCCCGACGGCTACACGCTGCTCGCGGCCGCCATGGGATCGCATGTGGCGGCTCCGGTGCTCATGCCGGGCCTGAAATACGATCCGCTTGCCGACTTCGTTCCGATCGGCCTCACCGCCGATGCTCCGGTGGTCGTGCTCGCGCGCAAGGATTTTCCGGCACGGGACCTGAAGGAATTCGTCGCCGTGCTCAGGCAGCAGGGCGGCGCGTTGCAACAGGCGCATGGCGGCATCGGCTCCTCGTCGCACATGGCCTGCCTGCTCTTCACCACCGAGATCGGCGCCACGCCCACCCTCGTTCCCTATCGCGGATCGGGTCCGGCCCTGAACGATCTGATGGGCGGTCATGTCGACTTCATGTGCGAGCAGTCGGTCAGCGTGGAAGCGGCGGTTCTGGCAGGCTCGGTGAAGGCCTACGCCGTCTCGGCGCCCGAACGGTTGCCGACGCTGCCGAATGTGCCGACCGCCAGGGAGGCGGGAATCGACTATGACATGAGCATCTGGGCCGGGCTGTTCGCCCCCAAGGGCGTCCCGGCCGAGGTGGTCACAAGGCTTGCCGATGCGCTCGACAAGGCCCTTGACGATCCCGCCGTCCGCGACAAGCTCACCCGGCTTGGCGGCGCCATACCGGCCGAGGCCGAGCGCAACCCGGTCGCGTTCGACGGTTTCGTCCGCTCCGAGATGGCGCGCTGGGCGCCCATCCTGATGTCCACCGGCGCCGGAAAATAGAGGGCGCTCACCGCGCGCCGCGATCTCCGCTCTCCTCGTCGGTCAGCGCGCTCTTGCGCACGTCAATGAGCGCACCGTCGCCGACGAACTGAAGCACATTGTAGCTGAAGAGATGACGGCAACGCAGTTCAGGCAGTTCAGGCGCATCAATTACGCCAACTCTGTTTCGCGTTCGGGCGCCACCGATTGTTTCCCGCCGGAGGCAACCGATGCCGCGGCGTCAGGCCCCCAACCGCAGCTTGATCCTGTCGGCAACGCGCAACGCGTTTGCGATGATGGTGAGCGTCGGATTGACCGATCCGATAGATGGAAAAAAGCTGGCATCGGCGAGATAGAGATTATCGAGTTCGTGCGCCTTGCAATCCAGATCAAGCACCGACGTTTGAGGGTCGGTCCCAAAGCGCGCCGTTCCGGCCTGGTGAGCGGTGCCTCCGATTGGAACGTTCTGTCCAAGATACAGGCTTCGCTCCAGCAATACGGGATGCGCTCCAGCGGCGCTCAGCATTGTCTCGAGCTTTTTCTTGAGCCGATGATGCGCTTCCATGTTGCCTTCGGCGAGGTCCAGCACCACGCGCTCACCACTGTAAAAAATGCGATTCTCCGGGCGCGGCAAATCCTCGCTGGACAGCCAGAAATCCATCGAGTGCCGGGCCATTACCTCGAACGGCATTTTGGGCGCCCATTCCAGCCAGCTGGGAAGCGCCTCGCCGCGAATCTGCGCGCCATGCGAAGTCGCGCACATCTGGATCAGACCGAGCGGATAATCCCAATCGTCGGATCCGAAATAGTAGTCACTTACCGCGAGGGTTTTTTGAAAGACCGTATCGTTCGGCTCCCGCATCAGGGCCATCAGGATCGATTGGTTGTGACGCATGTAATTGCGTCCAACCTGGTCCGAGGCGTTGGCAAGTCCCTTCGGATGCTTGTCATTGCCGGATCGCAACAACAGCAGTGCGGACGACAGGGCGCCACAGGCAACGACGACGATGTCGGCCGAGTATAGCTCCTCCCGACCGCCCCTGGTGACGTGGACCCCGGTGACCTCCTTGCCGGATTCTCCGGTCTCCAGTTTCGAAACATAGGCGCCGGTCAACAGTGTCAGGTTTGGATGGGCCTTCAGCGCAGGATCGACACACATCACCTGCGCATCGGCCTTGCCGTTGAGCAGGCATGGAAACCCATCGAAGGCATCGCACCGGATGCAGATGCTGGTCGGCGTCGGTCTGCCGTCCTTTTCATCCAGCAATATTCCGAGCGGCAGGTGGAACGGGTGCAGGCCATCCCTGGCCAGGCTTTCGCTCAAGGCCTGGATCTGCGGCTCGTGCGACACCGGGGGGTAGGGAAATGGGCCGGTCGAACGCGGCTCATTGGGATCCTCTCCGCGCTGGCCGTGGACATGAAACAGGTGCTCGGCTTCCGCATAATAGGGTTCAAACACGTCATATTTGACCGGCCAGGCGGGCGACACGCCGTCCTTATGGATGATCGTGTCGAAATCCCGCTCACGCATCCGAAACAGCGCCGCGCCATAGACCTTGGAATTACCGCCGACAAAATAATGCAGCCCGGGATGGAAACTCCGGCCGTCGGCGCCGTACCATGTCTCCTTTGCCTGATAGGCGGCATCGACGAAGACGGTCTGCGAATCCCAGTTCGCACGGGAGCGCTGCAGATAGTCGCCGCGCTCGAGCAGCAAGATACGCTTGCCGGTCGGAGCGAGCTTGTGGGCGACAGAAGCCCCGCCGGGGCCACTGCCGATGATGATGACATCATAGTGGTCTGACATGGCCTGCTCCTCACCCGCCCGTCGCGAACCCGGGGTAGAGAGTCATGCCGCCATCGACGAACAGCGTCGTGCCGACCACATAGTCGGATTGATCCGATGCAAGCCAGACCGCTGCGCGGGCGATATCCTCAGGCTCGCCGATCCGTCCATACGGCACCAGCGTCATCAGTTGGTCATAGGCCGCCTTGGTGTTCCAGGCTGCGGTATTGATCGGCGTACGGATGGCGCCGGGCGCAATGGCGTTGACCCGAATCCGGTTCGGCGCCAGTTCCTGCGCCATGCTCTCCATCATCAATTTGATGCCGCCCTTGGAGGTCGCGTAGTTGGCGTGCCCGCCCCACGGAATCTCCTGATGCACCGAACTCATGCAGATGATTTTCCCCGCGGCACGCGAGACCGACGCGACGACGCCGCGGCGCAGGAACTCCCGGACCGCCTCGCGTGCACATAGAAATTGACCGGTCAGGTTGACGCCGAGGACCTTATTCCATTTATCCAGGGTCATGTCGTGAAAGGCCGAGTCCCGCTGCAGGCCGGCATTGCTGACGAGAATGTCGATGGTTCCGAATTCCTGCATCATTCGCGCGAACATCGCTGCGACATCGGCTTCCGATGAGACATCCGCCCGATGCGCATAGGCCCGGCCGCCGGCCTGCTTGATTTCGTCGACCACAGCATTGGCTGCCTCGTCGCCGTCGACATAATTGACGACCACATCCGCTCCCGCCTGCCCCAACGCGATCGCCACGCCCTTGCCGATTCCGGAATTCGCGCCTGTTACCAGCGCCTTCTGGCCGGTCAGCAGCTTCGGAACCGTCAGAGACGGCGCACCCGAGTCGGTTGGAGATGTCTGTTTCGGCGCGGTCATGAAGTTTACTCCGGTTGGACGAATCTCGGCGAGAAGCCGGTATTCGCATGCGTGGGCGAATGAGAGGTCGAGGCCAACAACACCAGACGATGGCCGTCCGGATCGATCGACCGTTGCGGAGCGACGGCGCCCTCCGATGCAGGCTGGTCAGCCTCAAACATCAGACGGGTTGCGGCGACGTCTTGGCTGCGAACGATAGCGGTCTGGCTGCGAATGACGGATCGATAGCAGAGCAATTCGAGATGCGGCGTGGCCTGCTCGGGATCGAGCGCCGTCACTTCCACCTGCGCGGCCCTGACTGCGTCGAGCTGATCCTGCTGCAGCCCCACGTTGAGCGAGCGCGCCGAGACGCGCAGCCCCAGCGCTTCATAGAACGCGATACTGGTGGCGCTATCGGCAACGCTGATGGCCGAATGGTCGATGCCAAGAAACAGCTCGCCCCTGGAGCGGGCTTGCCAATGCGTGGGCATCTGCCCGTTCGGAAAGGCCAGCAATTCGAGCGGATGGCCGTCGGGATCGCGGAATTTGAAAGCCGTGACGCCGCCCGAAGCAGCCGGTAATTGTTGCGGGCCATCGGTCGAGATCGCGGTCCATCCGCGCCCGGAAGCGAGCCTTTGATAGGCGAGATGGATGTCCGCAACCACGATTGCGAGATGCTGAAAGGAGAGATCTGACGACGCCGCACCTTCCGGATACGGCCGCCCCGGCCGATCGAATTGCAGGAGTTCGACGACCTCGTCACCAAGGCCGAGCCGGATCGCGGAAGCCCCGCCGTCCACCCCCATCAGCCGTTCGAAATCCGGCCCTGAGCGCCGTTCGCTGCCAAGCAAGCGAAAGTCCAGGGTATGCTGATAGAATTCGGACAGCAGGTGCGCATCCGGCGTGGTCAGGCCGAAGCTTGCCAATCTTCGAATTTGGGCGCGCGGCAAGCCTTCCATGTCGCTCACCGGAATTCGCAAGGCAATGCCGGCAGGGCCGCGTCGTCGAGCTGGATCACCATCAGCACGGCCGGAACGTCCCCGATCGTGCCGGACCGATGCCCGCGCTTGCCGTCGACTTCGCGGCAGTTCTGATCGCCGCCGAACGAGACGTCGCCCGGCCCCATTTCGACCCGCGTACCGTCCATCGCTTCGACGAACCAGCGTCCCGACAACGGCACGATCCATTGCGGCTTCGGATTTTCGTGCCAGCTGCCGGTCCAGCCGACCGGCTGCACGGTCACCATCGTCGTCATTGTGCCGGTGGTGCGACGGCCCTGCCACTGTGGATCGGCGGGCGGCGCCATCGACCTCAACTCGAACTCGGTCATCGTGCACTGCTTCTGCCGGCTGACGCCGTCGGAATCAGTCCACAGATGCCAATAGGGAACGATCGGCCGCTCGCTCATCAGACGTCCGCCCTCCTGCTCAAGCTGTAGGGATGCGATGAGGCCAGGGGATGCGCCAGAAATCGCTCGAAGCCGTTTGCGCTGGCGCCGAACGCCAGCACCAGAAAGCCGCCGCCGAGCGCCAGGTTCTTGAGAAAATCCCAGAACATCTCCCTGCCGTCGCTGCTGCCCCGCAGCCGGAAATCCGGCGTTTTCCAGAATTGCTTCCACAGCAGCGCCGTGACGATGCAGTAGGCCGAAAGGATCAGCGCCGCCATGCGATCGGCGATACCGAGCAAGACCGCAAGCGACATGAACACCTCAACGCCAAGACCGGCAAAGATCAAAGCACTCGCCGCAGGCCGGTTCGGGACCGCTTCCGCTGCCTGTCCGACCGCTTGCTTGAAGTTGAGGATTTTATCGAGCGCGCTGAACGGCAAGAACAGCATCACCAGCAGGGCCCGAGCGGCAAGCGCGGCAGCTATGCTCAGAAATGCCATTGCTTTTCGCCCTGACCGAAACTCGGGATACCCCGAAGGGATGATAATGCGCTGGCCGACCGATAGTGCCCCTGCGCGGTTCGATTATTTGCCGATCAGGACCAAAAAGTCGTTGCCCTCCCAATGACCTTGGTCGGTCCACAGCATCGTGAAGCGCAACTCGACGCCTGCGGCCAGCGCCTTGGTGGGAAGATCGCAAATGAACGTGCCCAAACCTGTGGCCAGGGTCTCGCTTTCCGTCGCGGTTGCCCAATTGTCGGACGACCAATGCACAGAAGCGGGCCGCAAGAATTCGAGCCGCAGGATGCGACCGACCGCAATTGCGCCGACCCTGGAGGCCGTGCGCCAGACAATGGGAGCAGGCTTTGGCGTGCTCCTCACATAGCGGGCATAGGCCTGCGGCGGCATGTCGAATACGGCGCCGTCCCGCAATGAGCGCAACAACTTGATGTGTTCGGCGTGCGCCCAGACCAGCGGCATCGCGCTTCCGGACGGCCGCCCCAGAAACAATTCGCGTTCCGGAATATCTTCGCTGTCCCAGATCTGTTCCGGCAGAAGGCCACCTGCGCTCGCGGACGCCTCGAACGTCGCCAACAGCCGCCGCGCCTGCTCGGAACGTCCCGCCGCGATCTCGTAATGCGCGCGCTCACCGGTCAGCAGCGGCCAGAGCCGGCCAATCCCGGAGCCATCAAACGGCGCGCCGTCGGCGTGCTCGCCGTATCCGTCATCATTGTAGCGATACCAATAGGGTCCGGCGGGCAAGTCGCGCTTCAGTATTGCGTCGATGGCAGCGACCGTATTGAGAATACGCGGATCGTCGGCGGCGCGCAGGCCGAACCGCACGAAAGCGAGCGCATCCGGACTCACCAGAAGGCCGGCTTCCAACGCTTCGTTGCCGTCCGGGCGGTTGCGGATCGGGATCAGGC
>NZ_JBAURI010000074.1:0-8140 GCF_049581145.1 Bradyrhizobium sp. | reverse complement strand
GTCGAGATGTCCGCAAGATCGCCGCGCCGCGATTGGCCGCGGATGGCGCGGTTGCGGGCGCCCGCGACCCGTTCGCGCAGCGTCACTGCGGTTTCGCCCTTCAACACGCCGCGCGAGGACTCCGTCAGCTTCAGCGCGCCATAGGCCTCGCTGTCGGCGCGAAGATGTCCCATTGCGAGCAACTGGCGGATCACGGCACGCCATTGCTTCTCATTGAGCTCGCGGCCGACGCCGAATACCGACAATTTGTCGTGTCCGAACTGAATGACGCGGTCGGTCATGCGGCCGACCAGGACGTCGATCAGATGCATCGCTCCGAAGCGCTGCCCGGTGCGGTAGACGCAGGACAACAGCTTCTGCGCGAGGATCTTGCCGTCATGGACGCGGGGCGGCGACAGGCAGTTGTCGCAATTGCCGCAACCTGCGTCTTGCAGGGATTCTCCGAAATAGCCCAGCAGCCGGCTGCGCCGGCAATGCGCGGTCTCCGCGAGCCCGACAAGCGCATCCAGCTTGCCGATCGATACGCGCTTGAACGTATCGGAAGCGGTGGACTCATCGATCATGCGGCGCTGCTGCACGATGTCCGACAGGCCATAGGCCATCCACGCCGTCGACGGCTTGCCGTCGCGTCCGGCGCGGCCGGTCTCCTGATAATAGGCCTCGATGCTCTTCGGCAGGTCGAGATGCGCCACGAAACGGACGTCGGGCTTGTCGATGCCCATGCCGAACGCGATGGTGGCGACGATCACGATGCCGTCCTCGTTGATGAAGCGATCCTGGTTGCGGGCGCGCACGCTCGCATCCAGACCGGCGTGATAGGGCAACGCGGTGATGCCGGACGCGGTCAGCGCGGCAGCAACGTCCGCGACCTTGGCGCGCGACAGGCAATAGACGATACCGGCGTCGCCGGCGTGGCGCTCGGCGATGAAGGCCTTGAGCTGGGTCACCGCGTTCTGCTTCTCGACGATTTCGTAGCGGATGTTCGGGCGGTCGAAGCTGGAGACGAATTGCGGCGCGCCGGCAAGCCCGAGCCGCTCGACGATCTCCTTGCGCGTGAGGTCGTCGGCGGTGGCGGTGAGTGCGATCCGCGGCACCTCGGGAAAGCGCTCCGCGATCACGGACAGGCCGGCATATTCCGGACGAAAATCGTGCCCCCATTGCGACATGCAATGGGCTTCGTCGATGGCAAACAGCGCGATCCTGGCCCGGCCGAGGAGCGTCAGGCAGCGCGGGTTGAGCAGCCGCTCCGGAGCGACATAGATCAGGTCGAGATCGCCTTCGATCAGCCGCCGCTCGACCGCCGAGGCTTCCTGGAACGACAGCGTGGAATTGAGCACCGCCGCCTTGACGCCGGCCTCGATCAGTCCCGCGACCTGGTCGCGCATCAGCGCGATCAACGGCGAGACCACGATGCCGCAACCGTCGCGCAGCAACGACGGCAATTGATAACATAGTGACTTGCCGCCGCCGGTCGGCATCAGCACCAGGCAATTGCCGCCGCCCGTGACATGCCGGACGATATCCTCCTGCGCGCCGCGAAAGGCGGTCAGGCCGAATACTGAACTCAGAAGGGAAAGGGGATCGGAGCTGTCGGACACGCGATGACGGCGGAGTTGGGCCGGGCCCTGGCCCGATTTCTCCCAATTTAGCGAGGTTTGTCTTGAACCGCCACCCTGTCCGCGAGATCAAATGCCCGCCTGCCGCCTGCCTGGGCCCCGGCCTGTCGCGGCGTTTCTGCCACCTGGGGAGCGATCGAGCGCATCGAGTCGGGCCGATTCTGCGTCACTCTCGCCGGTCCGCTAATTGATCCGCCCGCGCTTCCTCGCCAAGAAAGCCGAGCCAATTCCTCAAAAGGATCGTCGCAGTGCTGCCGGCCGGGACATCGGGACGAAGCATCAGTCCCGGCAACTCCGCCGCCAACATCGGATCGCGATCGATGCGCGCGCGCCGTTCGAAGTCCATCAGATGCTGCTCCGTCGCCGCATCGAAATAGCCGGCGGGAATCGCGGGATAGAGGTCGCGTTCGCCGCTCAGGAAGCGGGCGAGGTCGCGCATATATTCCCGTTGTAGCGACGAGGCGTCATATTCCGGATGACCCTGAAGGAAGATGAAATGACTATTGTGCCGGCGGGCGAAGATGTCGACGCCGGCCTCGTCCGAGCTGGTCAAGACCCGGTAGCCGCGCGCGGCGAGTTGGTCTGCGCTCAGTGCATTGAAGCGGGAATGAGGGACCTTGATCCTGGCGGGAAGATCGCGGGTCAGCCAGTCATCCCTGAGCTTCGCGCAATCGTACACCCCGGAGCATTTCGTGCCGAGCCTTTGCCGCTCGATGCCGTCGAGATGCAGCACCGCGGCATGGGCGGCGAGGCAGGAAAAGATCGTCGAACGGGTATGGTTCTGTGCCCAGTCGATGATCCCGGTCAGTTCCTGCCAAAACGGCTCCTCGGGCAGGTTCAGCGCGTTGGGCTCGGCACCCGTCACGATCAATCCATCAAAGCGCAAATGGTCGAGTTCGGCGATGTCGGTATAGTCCCGGTCGACATGGCATTGCGCGGACGGTGAACGGGTGACCGACGGCAGTGAAAAACAATGAAAGCGGATCGGGGTGCTGCCTGCGGCCGTACGCAGCAGGCGCATGAACTGCCGCTCGGTCGCCTTCAACGCGCTGTCTGGCATGTTGTTGATCAGCCCGATCGTCAACTCGATCTGTCCGGAGTGCTCGCATTCGTCCTGCGCAGGCGACAGCGCCGGACTTGCGACGGTCGGACGTTTGTCAAACAGAAGCGGCATGTCCGCCATCACCGCTCTATTCGGCGGCGTCAAGCCGTGCCTGCTGTGCGCAAGCGGCGGCAAGCGCCTGGTCGATGTCCTCGATGATGTCAGAGACGTGCTCGATGCCGATCGAAAGCCGAATGGTTTCCGGCAGCACGCCGGCCAGGCACTGCTGTTCGACCGACATCTGACGGTGCGTGGTCGATGCCGGATGACAGGCCAACGACTTGGCGTCGCCGATATTGACCAGACGCGTGACCAGCTTGAGCCCGTCGTAGAATGCCTTGCCGGCTTCGAGCCCGCCCTTGATGCCGAAGGTGAACAGCGACGACGCGTTGCCGTTCAGGTATTTCTGCACCAGCGCATGATAGGGACTGTCCGGGAAACCAGCATAGTTGACCCAGGCGACGCGCGCGTCGTTGCGCAGGAATTCCGCGACCTTGCGCGCGTTCTCGACGTGGCGCTCGATCCGCAGGGCCACCGTCTCGATGCCCTGCAGCAACAGGAAGGCATTGAACGGCGAGAGCACCGATCCCATGGTGCGCTGATAGACGCTGCGTGCACGCTCGATGTAGGCCTTGGGTCCGAAACGTTCGGCATAGACCAGGCCATGATAGGAGGGGTCCGGCTGGTTGAAGCCGGGAAAGCGCAGCGCCTGCTCTGCCCACGGGAAGCGTCCGCTGTCGACGATGGCGCCGCCAAGCGTGGTGCCGTGGCCCCCGAGGAATTTCGTCAGCGAGTGAACCGCGATGTCGGCGCCGTAATCGAACGGCTTCAGGAGCATCGGCGTCGCAACCGTGTTGTCGACGATCAGCGGCACTCCGTTGCGATGCGCGACCTCCGCCAGGGCCTCGATGTCGCAGACGTTGCCGGCGGGGTTGCCGATGGTTTCCGCGAATACCGCCTTGGTGTTATGGTCGATCAGCCGCTCGATCGCATCCGGCTGGTCGCTGTCGGCGAAACGTCCGGTGATGCCCTGGCGCGGCAGCACGTGGCCGAGCAGCGTATGCGTCGTGCCATAGAGCTGGGGAACGGAAACGATATTGCCGCCGTCGTCGGCGAGGTTGACGAACGCGAAATGCAACGCGGCCTGGCCTGTCGCGACCGCAAGCGCGCCGACGCCGCCTTCGAGTTCGGCGATACGCTTTTCCAGCACGGTCGTGGTGGGGTTGGCGATCCTGCTGTAGCGGAAGCCGTCCGCTTCCAGGTTGAACAGTGCGGCGCCGTGATCGGCGCTGTCAAAGGCGTAGGCGACGGTCTGATAGATCGGGACGGCGACGGCTTTGGTCGTGGGGTCGGGATCGTAGCCGGCGTGAATGGCGATCGTCTCGTTGCGCATCATCGACCTCCGCTTGGACGTATCGGCTTGTCCGCATCCCGCACTCTTGAGATGCGTTTGACGCCGATATCTTGGTAGAGACGAGCGACGAAACGGGCAATAATTCGCGCCAAGATTGAGGAAATAACCCTAACGAAATCGGGGCAATTGATAGAATTTGAATCGATCGCCGGGCGCAAGTCAGCCGACGGCGCGCCGGATCTGTTCACCAATCTGGGACACGACCAGCCGGGCCTGCGGCAGGACCGCGCCGAGTGCGTGAAAATTATGGATCATGCCGTCGTGGCAGACATGTTCCACGGCGACGCCGGCCGCCAGCAGCTTTCGCGCATAGGCGTTGCCCTCGTCGCGCATCGGATCGAACTCCGCGGTGTGGATGATCGCGGGCGGAAGACCGGCAAGGTTGAGGGCACGGAGCGGCGAGATTCGCGGATCGGCCGGATCTGCGTCGTCAGGCAGGTAGTCGGCGAGATCGGCTTCCAGCGTTGCCCGCTCGAGCAGATGGTTCTCCGCAAACGCCTCGCGCGACGGCGAAATGTCCTCGAAATCAAGCACCGGACAGATCAGGCATTGCGCCGCGATCGCCGGGCGCTCCGTATGCTGGCAGACTACCGCGGCAAGGGTGGCGCCGGCGGAATCACCGCCAACCACCAGCCTCTTGGCGTCTATGCCGAGGGAGGCCGCCTGGCGTGACACGAATTCGGTCGCGGCGATCGCGTCGTTGATCGCTGCTGGGAATTTATGTTCGGGCGCCAGCCGATAGTCGACCGATATCAGCCGGCAGCCGGTCGCTTGCGCAAGCGCCGCCGCAACGCGGTCATGGGTGTCGATGCTGCCCGCAACCATGCCGCCGCCGTGGAAGAAGATGAAGCCCGAGGCAGGCTCATCCTGCCCGCCTGCGGGCACGTAGAGGCGGTAGGCAATGTCACCCGCCGGACCCGGCAATGTTCCGTCACTCGCCGTCACGTCGGGTGCGTCGGCCCGGGCGAACTGCATCAGTTTTGCCAGCGACTGGCGGCGCTCGTCCGCGGTCGGCCTCGTCCTTTCGGCAGGGGCTGCCGCGGTCACCATTGCGAGCAGGCGCTTGGCAAGAGGATCGAGCGGCATGGCGGGCTCCGGTTAACCAAGGCACCCTATGATTGTGGTCGATGAACTGCAAATCGATCACTATCGGCAGTGGCCCGCAAGGAAATCTTGTGGGGGATCCCGATAGGAATCCTCGGGCAATTTCGATATCCTGGCGCCATTGTGCACGGCAACAAAGACCAATGCGTGGGAGTTGAACATGGCTCCGGCAATCAAATCTGTCAGCTATTCGAAGACCGGCCATTCCAGGATGAATTATCCAAAGACCCGTTATTCAAAGACCAATTATTCAAGGACTTGGACGTTCTTCGAGGGCGACTGGCACGAAGGCAATGCGCCGATCATGGGACCGCGCACGCACGCGGCTTGGCTCGGCTCGGTGGTGTTCGACGGTGCCCGCGCCTTTGAAGGCACTGCCCCCGATCTCGACCGCCATTGTGCCCGGGTCAATCAGTCCGCGACCAATTTCAAGCTGAAGCCGATCGTCGAGACCGGCGCCTGGATCGAGCTCGCGCGGGAAGGGATCGCGCGCTTCGATGCCGGCGCCGAGCTCTATATCCGGCCGATGTATTGGGCCGAGAATGGCAGCGGCGGCGGCGTCCTGTTCGACCCCGAGACCACCAATTGGTGCCTGTGCCTTTACGAGGCGCCGATGCCGCAGCCGACCGGCCTCGCCATCACGCTGTCGCCGTTCCGCCGGCCGACCATGGAATGCGCGCCGGTCGATGCCAAGGCGGCCTGCCTTTATCCGAACAATTCGCGCGCGCTGATCGAGGCGGCTTCGCGCGGCTTCAATAATTGCCTGATGCTGGATCTGCTCGGCAATGTCGCGGAATTCGGCAATTCGAATGTCTTCATGGCCAAGGACGGCGTCGTCTATACGCCGGCGCCGAACGGGACTTTTCTCAACGGCATCACGCGGCAGCGGGTGATCGATCTGTTGCGCGGTGATGGCGTGACGGTGATCGAGACGACCTTGCGCTATGAAGAGTTTCGGCAGGCCGATGAAATCTTCTCGAGCGGCAATTTCGCCAAACTCGCGCCGGTCACCCGGATCGACGACCGCGCGCTGCAGCTCGGGCCGTTCTATACGCGGGCACGCAAACTGTACTGGGATTTCGCACACGCCGCGCGCTTGGCGGCGTGAGAGTGAGATCAGGGCCCGTAGAGCACGAGTTCGGTGTCGCTGAGATCGGCCAGCCGCGGCGGGTGCGGTCCCCTGAAATATTTGCGGCCGCGCTTTTCGGTGTAGAGGCCGATCAGGCCCGGCAGCGGTCCGTTGGAATCGAGCAGCACCGAGATTTTTCCCCGTCGCAGCAACAGCGCGCCAATCGCGCCGGCGCAAGTGACGAAATCGGCGACATCGCGGCAATAGATCAGTTGCATCGCCGGCGGCGCGATCCAGCCGCGCCGGATGCGCATCGGCAGCAGGATGAACGGAAATGCGCCGTTTGGCGTGCGGCAGACCAGGCTGAGGCAGCCGCAGGCGGCGTGCCGGGTCAAGAGCGCGACCTCGCCGGCCGCCAGACCTTCAATCGGGGTTGCGTCGGGTGCGACGATCTCGACGGTCGTGCCGGACGTCGCCGGTGTCAGCGCGGGCACCGAGAAGAACAACCCCTTGCAATAGGGCTTGAAGCCCTGGGCCTCGATGATCGGCCAGGTCCAGGTCGCGGGACTGATATTGAGATAGGTCACTTCCTTGTGCCGCTGCGCGATCTTGGTGAGCATCGGCGCGTAGTTGCGGAAGGCCGGCTCGACCAGCCAGCTCGACAGGTTGCAATGGATCGATGTTTCACCGCCGCTGTCGCGCGCGGTATACAGCAGCAGCAGCACGCCGACCGGCATGCCGTCATGGTCCAGCATATAGCCGAAGCGCGGATAGCCCTGCGGCACGTCGCGGACCGCCTGACGGCGCAAGCCCTGCATCCAGTAGTCGCGCGAGCGGCCGGCGAAGCCGCGTGTCAAGAGGTCGGCAATCGCGTCGACGTCGGATGCCGTGATTTCGCGGCACCGGATCATTGGCCTGTGGGTCATGGCGCCCAATCGCATGATGCGCGTCTTACCGCCAACCTTCGATGTCGCCGCCGGCAATCGCGTGCCGTGACAGGCTGAGCAGGTCGCGGACCTCGCGCGGCCATTTCGCGGGCCGCGTGCCGTGGGTGTGGAACATGGCGACCGCGAGTCGATCCATGCCGAACGCCACGCAGCCGGTGTGGGCGGCCTCGCCCTGGGCATCGCTGATGCCCCAGGTAGTGCCGAAATGATCGCGGTGATGGTTGAAGCTCATGCAGGCGGTCGGCTGCTCCTCGGAGCGCAGCGGGATCAACAGCTCGAATTTCAGCGATTGCTGCTTCTGGCTGACCGCCTTCATCTGGCCGACGCGGCCGAAGAACGGGTCGCTCGCATGGTCGACCCGGAACGTCAGGCCGAGATCGCGGGCAAGCGTCTGGGCGCGTGCCATCCAGCGCTCGCGAAAATCCGAGACGTCGTCCGGGCTGCCGATGCAGACATATTCGCGCATCCGGAACGACTGCAGCCGGTCGAGATGACGCGACGGCTCGCGGCGGAAGCAATCGGCCGCTACGTCGAAGCGCAGGCCCCCTTGGGGAAGCCGGCCGCGGCTGGCCGCGATCGGATAGACCGGATAGCAGGCGGCCGGCGACAGCACGAGATCGGCCGGCGACAGCGACGTGGTCCAGTCGCCGCCGGCATCGAAGCGGCTGACGGCTGCATTGATCTCGCGCTCGGTGCCGTGCAGGCCGCAAACGCAACCTAGCAGGTTCGGGAAGCTCTTCAGGTAGCCCGACTTTTCGAGCTGGGCGCGGCTCATCACTGGCGGAAAGCGCATGACCTCGGTGTCGGGCTCGCGATGTCGCGTGATCAACGCGGCGAGCCGTTCCACCACATCCTCATAGAGCGCGGTGCGGGCGTAGACGCCGTCGG
>NZ_JBAURI010000073.1:0-18021 GCF_049581145.1 Bradyrhizobium sp. | reverse complement strand
CGACAAGGGCGGCCGCGACAAGCGCGAGGGCGGCCCGGCGCTGCGGCCGTTTGCGACCTCCGCAAGCCCACGCGACCGCGATCGTCCGGTCGATCCCAATTCGCCATTCGCCAAACTGGCGGCGCTGAGAGAGCAGCTCGCCGCCAACCGCAAGGATTAGGCCGTCTTCGAGCGAATTTCTGCCTGGGTTCGCAGGAATTGGGGTTCGCATGAAGAAGGCGGATCGACAAGGGACTGAGCGCAGCGTTGGATCGCCAGCGGCTCGATAAATGGCTGTGGCACGCCCGGGTGGTCAAAGCCCGCAGCAGCGCCGCCGCCCTGGTGGTGGCCGGCCATGTCCGCATCAACGGGGTGCGCGAGACCGCGCCCGGTCATGCCGTCAAGGCCGGCGACGTCCTGACCATCGGGCTCGATCGCATCGTGCGCGTGCTCAAGGTCACGGGCTTTTCCGAGCGGCGCGGCGATGCCTCCGCGGCCCGCGGGCTCTATGACGATTTGCAGCCGCGCACGGAATAGCAGGCGCGCGGGTTGAATAAATGTGTGAATAACATCTTCTCCGAGAGGGAGGCGGGCCCGGCGCCGACTCGTTCGCGGCGTCCACCCGCAGTTTTCCGGCCTTCACTTGCGGCACCGAACTTACTGCGCTAGGCAAACCCGAAATTGATCCTGTTCCGGAGCCTTGGATGACCTACGTCGTCACTGAAGCCTGCATCAAGTGCAAATATACCGATTGCGTCGAGGTCTGCCCCGTCGATTGCTTCTACGAGGGCGAGAACATGCTGGTCATCCATCCGGACGAGTGTATCGATTGCGGCGTCTGCGAACCCGAATGCCCGGCGGACGCGATCAAGCCGGACACCGAGCCGGGGCTCGAAAAGTGGCTGGAGGTCAATACCGAATACGCCAAGGCCTGGCCGAATATAACCCAAAAGAAGGATTCTCCGGCCGACGCCAAGGATTTCGAGGGCGTTGACGGCAAATTTGAGAAATATTTTTCTCCGAAACCCGGCTCGGGGGACTGAGCGGGGACGGTGCGGGAAGGGTGTTAGTTTAACCCTAACGTCGGGAATGCGGCCAAAGCGGAACACAACGCCTCTAAATCATTGATTTTTGCGGGAAATGTGCTATATTGGGGAGATTATTAGCCCGAACCCCGTCAGCCCGCTCAGGCCCCTCTGGGTTCCCGACAACATCCAACAGGGGCGTGGCAGTTCCGCGCGCAGGCTGTGTCTCAGAAAACGCGTAGCAAGAGTACCAAGCTTTCCAAAAAAGCCGCCGCGGCCAGCCGCAGCGCATCCAAGAGCCGTGCCGGGGTGACCGTTAGGGATACCCGGACCGCCGGTAAGGCCTCGGCTGCAAAGTCCTCCAAAAACAAAAGAAGCGCAATGCCCAACAAGACTGCCAAGACTGCCGCGAAAGCGACGGCTTCGAAGACCACTGCTTCGAAGGTCGCGCCCAAGACGCTGCAGAAGCCGCCACTTCAGAAGACCCCTGTTCAGAAAGCCCCCGTCCAGAAGACCACCGCCGCCCCCAAGGCTGCGGCCAAGCCTGCTGCTGCCGCCACCAAACCCGTTGTCGCCGCCAAACCCGTGGTGCCCGCGCCCCGCGTCGAGGAGAAGAAAGTATTGACCCAGCGTCAGGGCTTCAAGACCCACGAATTCGTCGTTTATCCCGCTCACGGCGTCGGCCAGATCCTGGCCATCGAGGAGCAGGAGATCGCCGGAGCCAAGCTCGAACTGTTCGTCATCAACTTCATCAAGGACAAGATGACGCTGCGGGTGCCGACCGCCAAGGTCGCCAATGTCGGCATGCGCAAGCTGTCCGATCCGGCGCTGGTCAAGAAGGCGCTGGAGACGCTGAAGGGCCGTGCCCGTGTCAAGCGCACGATGTGGTCGCGCCGCGCCCAGGAATACGAAGCCAAGATCAATTCGGGCGATATCGTCGCGATCGCCGAGGTGGTGCGCGACCTCTATCGTTCGGACTCGCAACCGGAGCAGTCCTACAGCGAACGGCAGCTCTATGAAGCCGCGCTCGATCGCCTGTCGCGCGAAATCGCCGTGGTGCAGCACTCGACCGAGGCCGAAGCGGTCAAGGAGATCGAGGGCCAGCTCGCCAAGAGCCCGCGCCGCGGCGCCAAGGCGGAAGCCGGCGCCGAAGGCGAGGCTGGCGAAGCCGAGGGCGACGAGACCGAGGAAGCCGAGGGCGATGCCACCGTGGCCGACGAAGCCGCGTAAGCGAAACCGCGAGATCAGCTCAGCAAAAGCCCGGTCCGAAACGACCGGGTTTTTTGTTGACCCCTGCGTCGTCCCTGCGAACGCGGGGACAACGATGGCGGAGTTGCGGCTCCGGTCCGAGGCGCGACCGCGTAAGACAGGGCTGGGCTAAGGCGCCCTTGCGCCGTGCCCACCATCGCGCCGTCATGAATCGCGAAGGGTTGGGCAACGCGTCGCTTTTGCCAACCCCTATGTCTTCGCAACGTGTTCGCGCTGAGCGAAAATCGCGCCGCGAGCCTCGCCCGTCAATCCACCACGATCTTGACGCGGTCGCGGACCTTGACCTGGGCGTGAGCGTCGAGGCCGTTCAGCATGCGGAAGCGTTCGGTCGGGTGATCGACGCCGGACATGCGGTGCGACAGCGATTCCACGGTGTCGCCCGGCTGCACCGTGATCACCTTGATGCGCAGCGGCCTCGCATCCTGGACTTCCTCGAGCGTCAGGCGGCGGAAGGAATTGACGGTCTCGCGCGCGTTGCGGTCGCTCTCGGTGGTCTTCTGCCGCGCGGCGAAAATGAAGCGGTAGACGTCGCTGCCGAAGCGCAGCGCATAGATCTTGAACGACCATTGATCACCCTGCGCGACCGCGGAGGCCGCGGGGAAGCCGTTGATGGTCAATTCCTCGGTCAGGGACTTGTCGACATTCTCCATCCAGCCGGAATTGAGATAGTCGCCGAGCGTCTGTTCCGCCGGCACCCGCACCACGTCGAAGCGCATCGCCTGCGTACCGCCCTCGCGTACGCCGATCACCGCCTGCGCCGTGTTGTCGAGCGTGTAGCCCTCCGGCGCCGTGAAGGTGAAGCCGAGCTTTGGATGCAGGAAGCGGCGGCCCCGCACGAAGCCCTCGCTCGGGTCCTCGCCATAGACGATGTTGTCGATTGCCGAGAGATACTCCTCGCGATCGCGTTCGGTATTGTCAGGCGAAGTGTATTGCTTGGCGGCGGCCTCCGCGCGTTCGACGCGCTCGGGGGTCGCCGGATGCGAGGACAGGAAGTCCTGCGCCCGCGGATCGAGCGCGGCCTTGCCGGCCTTCAGCTCGGCATTGCGCTCCATCGAGGTCAGGAAGCGTGACGCGCCATAGGGGTCGAAATGCGCTTTCGCCGAAATCGCCACCCCCATGTCGTCGGCCTCGAATTCCTGGGCCCGCGAAAAGCTCGCCATCGTCAGCTTGCTCTTGGCGAGCGTGAACGCGGTCACGTCGGGGTCGTTGCTCATGTCGCCCTCGACATGGGCGAGGATCGCGGCCTGCCGCGCCTGATCCTCCCGGATCGCCGCATGCTTCGCCAGCACATGGGCCATCTCGTGCGACAACACCGAGGACAGTTCGGAGGTGTCGCTCGCAAGCGCGATCAGGCCGCGCGTCACATAGAGCTGTCCGGTCGGCAGCGCGAAGGCGTTGACGGCACCGGAATTGAGGATCGTCACCTTGTAACCCTGGTCGGGACGGTCCGACGCCGCCACCAGGCGGTCGACGAGCTTGCTGGTCAGGGCTTCCAGCCGCGGATCGTCATAGGAGCCGCCGTAGGAGGCCAGGATGCGCTCGTGCTCGCGCTCGGAGGCGGGGGTTTGCGCGATCGTGTGGGTCGGCTTGGGCGTCGGCAGCGGCGGCGCTGCCGCCGTCTGGAAGTGTGCCGCCATGTCGCTGCTGCAGGCGGCAAGCAGGGCTGCGACGCACACGAACGCCAGCGCTGCCCCGACGCGACGGCTGATTCCCCTGTTGCGCCGGCTGATCAACCCATCCACTGCAGCCACTCGTCTCAACGCTTGTTTGCCAACGTTTCCTGCAATTATCTTGCAGCCTTAATCTTGCAGCGTGCCCATCACCTGTTTAGCGCACTAACTTCCGCCGAGCACTTCGATTTGTGCCGCGCGGGAGACCTCCATTCGTGGACCTGGGCGCGCCTCAACCCAGCCGCGAACTCGAATCCGTCGATTTTCGAGGGATTTGAGCGCTATCCCGGCAGATTCGATCGCCGGCATCATGCGCTTTGAAATAGTCACAGCAAAGTCCCGTGTCCAGTTTCGTCCGAAGTTCAGGTAAACCGTCGCTCCGGCCTGGCGTACCGACAGGACTTTGCCCTCGACCACCGTAAATCGCCCGATCCCCGCCAAAATATCGTCTGCTATTTCCGCGTTTTTTATGACGGCGTCACCACCCCAGATGCCCTTTTTGTCCCGCCGGGCTTCGGCCTCCGCTTCCATCAGGATCGCGGCGCAGTCCTTGTCGGCGACATCGGCGGTATCCAGTGCCATTCCAGCGGACAGCAGCAGGCTCTGCACCAAAATGCCGGATGACGGGGTGTCGGATGATTTGAGAAAAACGAAGGCGGCCTGCCGTCCGTAGCGGTCCGGGCTGTCATCCTCGCCGTGCAAGGTCACGTCGTGATCGGCGAGGATCGCCGCCAGCGCCGCGGTTCGGTTCAAAGTCGCGGCAGCTGCCGGCGCCGCCTCGATGCCGGCCAGCCGGATCTCGCGGCCGTCGGTCAGGCGAAAACTGCGGCCGTCGATGATCTCGGCGACATGGCCTTCGCCCAGGGACTCGAACAGGCAGCCCGCCGCATGCGCCGGCGCGGCCGGCGTTGCCAGCAACAGGCTTCCGCAACACAGAATTGCGACTCGCCCGGCGGGACGTCGTAGCGCGATGGCCGACGCGAGCATCGAGCCCAGCGCGCGCGGCTCACGCATTCCGCTTAACGGAAATACTTGCATGGACGGCCTCTTGAACGCGATTGGACCTCGGCTTGCCGCTGTCGGATGCATGCGGCATGATCGCGGCAACTATAGCCGCCATGCAATGCACATGTGCGACAAGGGAGGTTTTTGGATGAAGCATATTTTCTCCGGTGTTGTGGCGGCGTTGATCGCCTTCAGCGCCACGGCGTTTTTCACGCCAATCTCGGCGCAGGAAAAGCCTCCACTCAAGATCGGTGGCATACTGGATATGTCGAGCTTGTATGCCGACATCACCGGTCCCGGCAGCGAGACCGCGGCCAAAATGGCGGTCGAGGATTTCGGCGGCGAAGTGCTGGGACGCAAGATCGAGGTTTTGGCCGCGGACCATCTCAACAAGGCCGATCTTGCCGCCAACATCGCCCGCGACATGATCGACAATCAGGGCGTCGAGATGATCTATGACGTCGCGGCGTCCGCCACCGCGCTCGCCGCCGGCGAAATCGCCAAGGCCCGCAACAAGATCATCATCTTCAACGGCCCCGGCTCGATCCGGCTCTCCAACGAAGCCTGCGGCCCCTATACCGTGCACTACGTGTTCGACACCTATGCGCAGGCCAATGTGACCGGCCTTGCGGCGGTGAAATCCGGCCTCGACACCTGGTTCTTCCTGACCGCGGATTATGCCTTCGGGCAGGATCTCGAAAAGGACACCACCAATGTGGTGCTGAAATCCGGCGGCAAGGTTCTGGGCAGCGTTCGTCACCCGCTCAACACGTCGGACTTCTCGTCCTTCCTGCTGCAGGCGCAGGCCTCGAAGGCCAAGGTGATCGGACTGGCCAATGCCGGCGGCGATACCGTCAACGCCATCAAGCAGGCCGCCGAGTTCGGCATCATGAAAGGCGGCCAAAAGCTGTCGCCGCTGCTCGCCTTCGTCACCGACATCGACAGCATCGGCCTGGATACCGCACAGGGGCTGCTGCTCGCCGAGGCGTTCTACTGGGACCTCAATGACGACACCCGCGCCTTCAGCAAGCGCTTCATGGCGCGCACCAAGCGGGTGCCGACCTCGGCGCAGGCGGGGGTCTATTCCTCGGTCACGCATTATCTGCAGGCGGTGAAGGCCGCCGGCACCACCGACTCCGCCGCCGTCATGAAGATCATGAAGGACACGCCGATCAACGACATGTTCGCCAAGAACGGCCACATCCGCGAGGACGGCCGCATGGTGCACGACATGTATCTGTTCGAGGTCAAGACGCCCGCGGAGTCCAAGGGCCGCTGGGACGACTACAAGCTGCTCGCGACCGTTCCCGGCGACCAGGCGTTCCAGCCGCTCGACCAATCGCGCTGCCCGCTGGTGAAGAAGTGACGGCGTGATTTCGTCATTGCGAGGAGCGAAGCGACGAAGCAATCCATTTCGCGGCGCGATGGATTGCTTCGCTTCGCTCGCAATGACGGCCTGACAACAGAGAAAGCGACATCCCATGACCACAAACGACATCGTCCAGCAGACCCTGGAATCCGGTCTTTTGACCATCACCATGAACCGTCCGGACCGGCGCAACGCGCTCAATCCGGACATGACGCTCGGGCTGGTGGAGGCGGCGCGGCGGGCGCAGGAGGACCACGAGGTGCGCGCGGTGCTGCTGAAGGGCGCGGGCGGCACGTTCTGCGTGGGTGGCGACGTCAAGTCGATGGCGGAGGGCCGGGCGCCGCTGCCGTTCGAAGCCAAGACGGCGAATCTGCGCCGCGGCATGGAGGTGTCGCGGCTGCTGCACCAGATGCCGAAGCCGGTGGTGGCGCAGCTCGACGGCGCGGCGGCCGGCGCCGGCCTGTCGATCGCGCTGGCCTGCGACCTCCGCGTCGCCGGCGAATCCTGCAAGATCACCACCGCGTTCGCCAAGGTCGGGCTGTCAGGCGACTACGGCGGCACCTATTTCCTGACCCATCTGCTCGGCAGCGCGAAAGCGCGCGAGCTGTACTTGCTGTCCCCGCTATTGACGGCGAAAGAAGCCCTGGCGCTCGGCATGGTGACCAAGGTGGTGCCCGACGCCGAGGTCGCGGCGGCCGCGCATGAACTCGCGATGTCGCTGGCGCAGGGGCCGTCGGTGACGCTCGGCTATATCAAGCGCAACATCAACAATGCCGAGCAGATGTCGCTGGAAGCCTGCTTCGATGCCGAGGCGATCCATCACTCGCGCGCCGGCGAGACCGCCGACCACAAGGAAGCCGCCAAGGCCTTCGTCGAGAAGCGCAAGCCCGTGTTCCACGGTCACTAGCGATGGCGCCCTATCTCAGGCTGCGGCAGATCTGCCTGGTGGCGCCGCATCTCGAGCCGGTGATTTCGGACATCGCCGCCATCATGGGGCTTGGCGTCTGCTATCGCGACGGCAATGTCGCCAGATACGGCCTCGAGAACGCGCTGCTACCGGTCGACAGCATCCTGCTCGAAGTGGTCGCGCCGGTTCGGGCCGGCACCGCGGCCGGCCGCTTCCTCGACAAGACCAATGGACGCGGCGGCTACATGGCGATCTTCTGCTGCGACGATCCCGACGCGCGCGGCAGCCATGCCAACGCGCTCGGCGTGCGCACCGCCAATGTGATCACGCATCCGCCCTATCACGGCGTGCAGCTGCACCCGCGCGACTGCCGCGCTGCCTTCATCGAATTCAACCACACCGATGGCAGCGACGATGTCCTCGGCCCTTATCCGCCGGCCGGGCCGGGCTGGCAGAGGTTCATTCGTCGCGACGTGACCCAGGCATTGACCGGCGTCGAGATGCAGAGCCCCGATCCGCAAGGGCTGGCCGCGCATTGGGGCAAGATCCTTGGCGTTGCTGCCGGCAGCAGTGACGGCGTTCCCGAACTGCGGCTCCCCAATGCCGGCTTCCGCTTCGTCAGGGGCGAGCGCGAGATCATGAGCGGACTCGAGTTCCGGGTCGGCAAGGTCGCGGCCGTCTGCGATGCCGCGAAGGCCAGGGGCTACGCGGTGACGGGCAACGCGTTTCTACTCGGCGGCGTCGATTTTCGCATCCGTGAATGAGTCCTCAGCTCGATCGACTCAATCCGTCATTGCGAGTGCAGCTAAGCAGTCCATGCCTCCGCGGGGATAGATGGATTGCTTCGCTGCGCTCGCAATGACGGTGGATCACTTTACCCGCACCGGGGTAGAATCAGGCGCAAACAACAATAAAAGGGACCGTCTCGAATGCCGCATCCGCTCGACAGTTTCTTCGCGCCCGCCAGCATCGTCCTGATCGGCGCCTCGCGCGATCAGGACAAGATTCCGGGGCGGCTGCTGTCGATGCTGCGCAAGAACGGCTATCCGGGACAACTCTATCCGGTCAATCCGAACTACGGCGAGATCGACGGCCTCGCATGCTACAGATCGGTCGCCGAGATCGGCGCGCCGATCGATCTGGCCATCGTGATCATTCCGGCGCGCGGCGTGCTTGCCGCGCTCGCGCAATGCGCTTCAGCCGGCGTCAGGAACGCCGTGGTGATCTCGTCCGGCTTCGCCGAGGAGGGCGGCGACAGCGCCGCGATGCAGGACGAGATCGCAGCGCTGGCCAGGCGCACCGGCATGCGCATCTCCGGACCCAATGCAGAAGGGTTTTACAGCGAGGTACAGAAGGTCGCGGCGACCTTCAGCCCGACCGTCGATGTCAGGCCGGGCCACGTTCCGCTGGTCGCAACCAGGCGCCGGATCGGCATCGTCGCGCAGTCCGGCGGCATCGGCTTCGCCATCAAGCATCGTGCCAAGGCGATCGGGGTGGCGATCAGCTATGTCGTCAGCACCGGCAATGAAAGCGATCTCGGCGCCGGCGAGTTTTTCGATTATCTGGTGCAGGATGCCTCGACCGACGTGATCCTGTTGTTCATCGAAAGCATTCGCGACGTCGGCAAATTCCTCGCTGCCGCGCGGCGCGCCGCCGAATTGAAAAAGCCTGTCATCGTGACCAAGGTCGGCCGTTCCGGCGCCGGCCAGCGCGCCGCCGCTTCGCACACCGCCAGCATGGCAGGCTGGTCGGCGGCCTATGATGCGGTGTTCGCCAAATACGGCTGCATCGTTTCCAACGATCTCGACGAGGCCATCACCATCGCGGCCGTGCTGGCCAGCAATCCGTTGCCGAAGGGCGACCGCATCGCCGTGCTCACCGTGTCCGGCGGCGCCGGCATCTGGGGCGCCGATGCCGCCTCGATGCAGGGCCTGCAGGTGCCGGAATTGTCGAAAGGCATCCAGGCCGAGATCAAGACGATGCTGCCGAGCTACGGCACGGCGCGCAACCCGATCGACGTCACCGCGCAGGGCGTTAATAGCGGCGGGCTGCAGCGGAGCATCGACCTGTTGGACAGGTCCGACGAGGTCGACGCCATCCTGGTGGTGCTGTCGCTGTCGAGCGAGACCCGGATGCCGTTCAAGGAGGCGGAGCTGACGCCGGTGATCGCGGCGCAGAAGAAGCCGGTCGTGTTCTATTCCTACACGCTGCCGTCGGAATTTGCGCGCCGCGCGCTGGCATCCTCCGGCATCGTGGTGCTGTCCGGCCTGACCCATGCCGCCGTCGCGCTGCGGCATCTCGTGCAGGCCGCGAAGTTCGAGTTGCCCCCGCCGGTCGCGGCGGACATCCTGCCGGCGCACGATCTCGCCGCGCATCTCAACGCGCCGGCGCTGTCGGAAGCCGACAGCAAGGCGCTGCTGCGCGACGCCGGCATCGTGCTGCCCGACGAGGTGCTGGTCACCGAGAAAAGCGGTCTCGACGCCGCGATCGCGCGGATCGGCCTGCCGCTGGTGATGAAGATCCAGTCGCCTGATATTCCGCACAAGAGCGAGGTCGGCGGCGTCCGGGTCAATATCGCGACCAAGGGCGAGGCGTTCATGGCCTACCAGCCGCTGCTGGACAACGCCAGCAAGCATCGGCCGGGCGCTGCGATCCAGGGCGTGCTGGTCGCTCCGATGGCGAAAAAGGGCGTCGAGATCATCATCGGCACGCTGCAGGATACGACCTTCGGCCCGCTGGTGATGGTGGGCCTCGGCGGCATCACCACGGAACTATTCCGCGACGTGATCTATCGTCCCGCGCCGGTCGGCGCCGGCGAGGCGGCGGCGATGCTGGATGAACTGAAGGCCGCGCCGCTGTTGAAGGGATTTCGCGGTGCCGCCAAAGCCGACATCGCCGCGCTGGCACGATTGATCGCGCAGGTCTCGCTGCTCGCCGATCGTCTGCGTGACGAGGTGTCCGAGATCGAGCTCAATCCGGTACTGGTGCATCCGGAAGGGCAGGGCGTGACGATCGTCGATGCGCTGGTGGTGCGGAAAATCAACCGTCGTCCCCGCGAAGGCGGGAACCCATAACCACAGGTGTTCGCTATCGCGCCGGAAAAGCCGCCGCGCTTCGCAACGACAGGGCCGGTGGCTATGGGTCCCGGTTCAAGGCCGGGACGACGTATGGCGACTTAACGCCCCTTGAAATTCGCGGCGCGGCGTTCGGTGGTGGCTTTGACGCCTTCCTTGAAGTCTTCGGTGGCGCGCAGCCGGGTCTGCTCGATCAGTTCGTGATTGGTGGCGGCGAGCACGCGGTCGGCGAGGCCGGCGCGCATGGTGGCGCGGGTCGAGACCAGGCCGAGCGGGGAACATTCGGCGATCTCTTCGGCCAGCTGCATCGCCGCCGACCGCACCTTGTCCTGCGGCACCAGCACGTTGGCGAGGCCCCAGCGATAGGCTTCCTCGCCGGTGACGCGCCGGCTGGTATAGAACATCAATTCCGCATTGTTCTTGCCGATCAGTTCGGGCAGCGTCGTGGTCAATCCGAAACCGGGATGGAAGCCGAGCTTGGTGAAATTCGCGGAAAAGCGCGCTTCGGGGCAGGTGACGCGGAAATCCGTCGACACGGCCAGCCCCAGTCCGCCGCCGATGGCGGCGCCATGCACGGCCGCGACGATCGGCTTCTGGTTGCGGAAGATGCGCACCGCCTGGACGTAAAGATGATTGATCGGCAAATTGGATGCCGGGTCGTCTTGTGCGCGCGCTTCCTGTGCCTGCCGCGCCGGATCGTTGAAATTGGCGCCGGCGCAGAACGCCTTGCCCTGGGCTGCGAGCACCGAACAACGAATCTCGATGTCGCGGTCGAATTGCTCCAGCGCGTCCGCGATCTGGTTGATCAGGGCGACGTCGAAGAAATTCAGCGGTGGCTTGCGGATTTCGATCAGGCCGACATGGCCGTGGGTCTCGACGCCGATATCAGTGAAATTGCTCATCAGGTTTCCTCGTTTCAGTCAGCGTGAGCCAGGCCTCGCGCCGAGCGCAAATCAGCCGCGCAGGCCTAGCGCAAGCCAAGCCCGCGGGCGATGATGCCGCGCAGCACTTCGGTGGTGCCGCCCTGGATCGTCAGTTTCGGCGCGGTCTTGATCGCGAACGACAACTGCTTTTCCAGGGTCTCGCGATTGCCGGCATCCTCCTCGACGAAGGCTGCGAGCTCGCGCACCCGGTGCGGCAATTGCTGCTCCCAGATCGTGCCGATGTCCTTGACGATGGAGGCTTCCACCACCGGCTCCTTGCCGGCCGCCAGCATGCCGGCGACCGAGACCGACATCCGCCGCATGGTGTGAAGCTGCGCCACCAGCCGTCCGATACCCTCGGCGCTGCGGGAATCCGGCTTGGGGCCGATCGCGCGGACCAGCTCGGTGAGCACGTAATAGGTCTCCAGAAACCGCTCGGGGCCGGAGCGCTCATAGGCGAGCTCGCTGGTCGCCTGTTTCCAGGCGCCGTCGATCTCGCCCAACTGGTGATCGTCGGCAATGAAGGCGTCGGTGAACACCACCTCGTTGAACTCGAACTGCCCGGTGATCTGCCCGATCGGGTTCACTTTGATGCCCGGCGTCTTCATGTTGACCAGGAACTGGGTCAGGCCGTGGCGGCGGTTTTCCTTGGTCGGCGAGGTGCGGAAGATCGCGATCATGTAGTCGGCGATATGCGCCGACGAGGTCCAGATCTTGGTGCCGTTGATCAGCCAGCCGCCGTCGGTCCTGGTCGCGCGGGTTCGCGCCGCGAACAGGTCGGAGCCGGAATTGGGCTCGCTCATGCCGATCGCGAAGCAGATTTCGCCGGCGCAGATGCGCGGCAGGATGTCCATCTTGATGTGCTCGGGGGCGTATTTCAACAGCACCGGGCCGCTCTGCCGGTCGGCGACGAAGAATCGCCTCGTCGGCGCGTTGGCGACGCGCATCTCTTCGGTCACGACATAGCGTTCGAGGAAGGAGCGCTCGTGGCCGCCATATTGCTTCGGCCAGGTCATGCCGATCCAGCCGCGCTCGCCGACGCGGCGCGAGAATTCCCGCGCGTCGGTGTCCTCGCGGTTGGGCTTGAACGGGCTGAAGGTGCCGGCGGCGATCTCCTCGGCCAGGAACGCGCGGACTTCCTTGCGCAGCGTTTCGCATTTGGCCGGCAGGCGGATCGGATCGAAACGGAGGGCTGCGGTCATGGAATGTCTCGACTTTCGGACAGCGAAGTTTTTGCGGAGATTTCAGCGCGAGGCGACCAGCGGCCACAACTCGTCGGCACCGCGCACGGCGACCCGCTTGCCGAGCTCGACCGCCCAGAAGCTTTCGCTGCCGAAATCGTCGCGCCAGGACAGCGCGCGCAGCGAATAGCGATGCAGGATGTGCTCGATGGTGAAGCCGATCGCGCCATGCACCTGATGCGCGATGGCGCCACCCTTCTCGGCCGCCTCGGCGCAGCGGATCTTTGCCGCGACCGCCTCGAGGAACACGGCGTCGTCGTCGAACGCGGCATTGCTGGCGAGAGTATCGGCGGCCGAGGTCGCGGCCGCCAGCGCCGCGGCGGATTCGCCGGCGAGCTTGGCCAGATTGTGCTGCACCGCCTGGAATTTCGAGATCTTCTTCTCGAACGCGACGCGCTCGTTGGAATAGCGCACGCTGATGTCCAACATCGATTCCAGCGCGCCCGCGATCTGCAGGCTGCGCACGACGCCGCCCATCAGCATCAACGCGGTCTGGTCGAACCCGAGCGGCGCCGGCTCGAGCGCGAGCGGCTGCACCTTGTCGAAGCTCACGGTGTCGCTGGCGTCGTTGGCCAGGTTGAGACCCGCTTGAATGCGGGTCGCGCCTGCCGCGACCAGCGCGATCGAGGCGCCGTCTGCGCCGCTTGCGAGAACGGCAATGTGTTTGGCTGCCGTGGCGAAGGGAACGCCGCGCGCACGGCCGGACAGCGTGCCGTCCGCATTGAGCGTGATGCGGTCCTTCGGGCTCGCCGGCGCGACCGTCATCTCGCCTGCGGGCGAGGCGATCCTGGCCTGCGCCAACAGCCATCCGGCCAACATGGTTTCCGCAAGCGGCACCGCGATCGCAAACCGCCCGGCGGCGCCGAGCACGGAAAACCCTTCGGCGACAGAGGCGCCCGAGCCGCCGCAATCCTCCGGCACCCAGGACAAGGGCAGGCCGGCTTCCGTCAGCGCCTGCCACAGCGGCGCTTTCCATGCGCCGTTGCCGTCGCGGTTGATGGTCTGGGCGTCGGCGAGATCGGAAAAGATTTTCTCCGCGGTCTCGACGACGATGTTTTCACTCTCCGCCACAGCGTTCCTCGTCTCTTGGCGGCCGCATTGGGGCGCGGCTTGCTCTTCCTCTTGCGCCGCATGATGGGGAAAAGCCATCCCCCTGACAAGCGCTGTTCGCAGAGCCGCCTGCAGGCCAGGCATGAAGCAGCAGCCATTTGCCGGCGGACTGTTTAATTCCGCATAGCGGAGTTTTGTTGAGTTTGCAGGGCGTTTGGCGCGCGGTATGGTCGTCACGACGGAATGGATGACTCCAAACAACAAGAGGAAACGATGTCGAAGGATGGTTTGTGCGCGATCGTGACGGGGTCGGCGTCCGGTCTGGGAGCGGCGACCGCGGCCATTCTGGCGAAGGGCGGCGCGCGCATCGTGGTCAACTATTCCAACAGCCAGAAGGAAGCCGAAGCGACCGCGGATCTCTGCCGCACGGCCGGCGCCGAGGTGGTGGTGGTGCAGGGCGACGTGTCGCGCGATGCGGACTGCAAAAAGATCGTCGCGGCGGCGGCGCCGTTCGGACGTCTCGATGCCCTGATCAACAATGCCGGCACCACCAAGCATGTGCCGCATGACCGGCTCGATGATCTTTCGGCGGAAGATTTCCAGCGCATCTTCGGCGTCAACACGATCGGGCCCTACCAGATGGTGCGCGCGGCGCGAGCGCTGCTGGAAGCCGGCGCGACAGCATCGGGCCGGCCTTCGGCCGTCGTCAACGTGTCGTCGGTCGCCGGCATTTCCGGCGGCGGCTCGTCGGTCGCCTATGCCGCGAGCAAGGGCGCGCTCAACACCATGACGCTGTCGCTGGCGCGCGCGCTGGCGCCGCTGATTCGCGTCAACACGGTCTGTCCCGGCTATATCGATACGCCGTGGTTCACCAAGGGCCGCGGCGAAGCCGGCGCCAAGCTGGTGCGGGATTCCGTGGTCGCGAAAGTGGCGCTCAAGGTGGCCTCAACAGCGGAGGACATCGCGCAACTCGTCTGCTTCCTGGCGACGCCGGCATCGAGCAACATGACCGGCGAGCTGGTGCGCATGGATGCCGGCATGCATCTCATTCAGTAGGTTTGCAGCAAGTTTGGGACACGTCATCCCTGCGTCAGGCGGGGATCACGGCTGCGCCGTCACCTGTTGTAGTCGCGGATCATTCCGCTTGCGACCAGCCGGTTCCAGACGAACAGCACCACCAGTGCGCCGATGGTGGCGGCAATGAAGCCCGCGCCCTGATTGGGGCCGTAATGGCCGATGGCCTGGCCGATGAAGGTCGCCAGAAACGCGCCGACGATGCCGAGCAGGCAGGTCAGGATGAAGCCCGAGGGGTTGTTCGGCCCAGGCGACAGAATCCGCGCGATGATGCCGGCGACGAAGCCGACGACGATGACATAGATGATCCCGCCCATGAGTACCCCCTCGTGAAACGTCGAATGATAAAGCCGTGCCGTCCGGCGGCGATCAGAGCCGGCCGGACACTTCGTTTTCGGTCGGCAGCCGGCCGTCCGGGGTCAAATGGTCGACCACCTGCGGCAGATATTGGCTGAGCCCGCTCAGCAGTTCATCACGCGACAGGCCGCTTTGCGACGACAGCGCATTGATCTGGTCGGCGCCGAGCGCGCTCGCCAGGTCGCCCGGCGAAATCGGTTTGTTCGGGCCCTTGCCGACCCATGAATTCGCGGTTTCGCCCTGACCGCCCTGTTGCAGCTGCTTGAGCAGATCGCCCAATCCGCCCGAGATCACGCTGCCCGCGGCGCCGCCGGCCAGAAGGCCGCCCAATCCGCCCTTCAGCACGTCGCCAAGCCCGCCACCCGGACTTGAAGGCGCGGGATTTGACGGAACGGAAGAGGGGGCCGGCGCGGCGCCAGGCTGGCTACCTGGCTGGCTGAAATGTTTGACCGCCTTCCAGGCCAGCAAGGCCAGGATCGCCATCGTCATCGGCGACATCCCGCCGCTGGATGGCGCGCTTGGAGCGCTCGGGCCACGGGGGCCATGCTGCATGCCGTTGAGGACGTCGAGTAAACCCATGTCCACCTCCCTTGTGCCCCGCCCAGACATATCGACCGGGCGTGACGGTTACAAGGCAGGAGGCATGTTGCCTGCGGCTCTCATGGGCCGCCATTCGCCGAGCCCGCGGCCGTGTGGGTAAAATTGTAGGAGTTCTGTAAAACCTATGGAGAGCGATTGCCCTTAAGAAAGCCCGTACTTCCACGGATTTCAGAGGGATTCGTTCGACATGTCAGAGCCCCGCGTTTCAAGCCGGCTGATCGCGCTGATCTTGCGGTTCCGGCGCGACACCAGAGCCAACCTGGCTGTGATCTTCGCATTGGCGCTGCTGCCGGTGCTCGCCGCGATCGGATCCGCCACGGACTATACGATGGCGACCCGCATGAAGGCGAAGATGCAGTCGGCGGCCGACGCCGCCAGCGTGGCCTCGATCTCGGAGAAGTCGGCCGGTTATCTTGCGGCGACCCTGATGACCTCCAACGGCCCGGTGCCGGCCGGTGTCACCGACGCCACCAACATCTTCAACGGCAATCTGGCGATTGCGGGTTACACCAACCTTGCGGTGACCAGCACCGTCACCAAGACCGGCCCGACCTTGACATCGACCGTGCAGTTCAGCGCCCAGGTCCCGGCGGTCTTCATGAAAGTTCTCGGATACCAGACGTTGAGCATTTCCGGCACCTCGAAATCAACGTCCTCGCTGCCGCTCTATCTCGATTTCTATCTGACGCTGGACGTGTCGGGATCGATGGGGCTGCCGTCGACGCCCACCGAAGCCGGGCGGATGGAGGCAATAAGCCCGGACAACTGGGTCCAATATCGCAGCGGCTGTACGCTGGCTTGCCATTTTGCGCCGCAAAAGAGCGCGTGCGTCGATCCCCCAGTCACTCCCCCTGCCGCTCCCCCCGCCAACCCATCGACCACCACCACCTCGTATACTCAGCAATACAACACGAACAATTACTGCATGGGCTATGTGTATTCGCGACTCGGCCAGACTGCGCTGACGAACCTCATCAACAGTGCGTCGACCAAGAGCGTGCCGAAACAGGTTCCAGGTTTGCCAGACGCCATGCTTTCCGGACTGAACACGACGGTCACTGCCGGTTCGCCGAATTCGCTGATTGCCGGCAACTCCAGCAGCCTGCCCTACAGCATTCCTGCGGTTTCTTCCTGCCCCACCGCGGGCACCGACAACTGCATCCAGTTGCGCCTCGACGCGGTCGGCAACGCCGTGAACGCATTGTTCCAGACCGCGAACAGTCCGGCCTACGAGACGATTCCCAACCAATTCCGGATCGGGCTCTATCCATTCATCCAGTATCTCGATTCGAGTTATTCTCCGCTGACCTCTTCGATCAACGGCGATCCCGAAACATCCGGCACCATCAACTATGCCGCGGCCAACCTGGCCACGCTGCTCGATACCAATACCAATTCAACCCTCGGCTCGGGCGGAACCCATATCGATACCGCGCTCGATAGCATCAACACTTTGATCAAAAGCGTCGGCGACGGCAGCACGTCGAGCGACACGTTGCCCTACGTGTTCCTGATCACCGACGGCGCACAGGACAACCAGACCAAAATCGTTCCCAACGGCTCCTGGTCCGGCAGCAACCACGCTACCGTGATCGACCCCATCGGCACCACTGTCTGCAGCCAGCTCAAGAACCGCGGCATCATCGTGTCCGTGCTCTACATTCCCTATCAGCCGATCAACCCGACAAACTCCTCGTTTGCCGGTGACGAGGACGATGCCGCCAACAACAACATCCCGAATATCCCGCCCAGCCTCCAAGGCTGCGCCTCGCCCGGCTACTTTTACACGGCGAACTCGCCCGCCGACATCACGGCCGCGCTGCAAGCCATGTTTCAGCACGCTTTGACCACGGCCCACATCATAAATTGAGCGCCGCGGTCAGTGCGGCATATCATGGCGGCGATCCATCTCCGATGGATGGCCGCCTCGTTGCTTTGACGACATGGCGCGTCAGCATTCTCACCGCGCTCGCCGAACTGACTGGCCCACGCGAGTCCATCGATACCGGTATGAAGATATGACCATGCCGGCGCGCACCGGGCCGTTGATCTCCTGCGCCGTGTTTTCGCTGAAGCTATCATCCAGTCTCGGCGCAGCCGCGCGACGGTATTGGGTTCGGCGCAACGGCAACGGTTGCCGTATCAAGCTGCGTTCCCATCCTCTCATCATATCCGTAGGAATACCGACCCGACGCGAAGGTTGCGGGAACTACGGAATTCCCTGGAGTTGCTTTAACGCCGCATAAAGTTGGCCACTCGTTCCCTGCGTCTCCATCGTTTGCGGGACCAGAGGAATGTCTTCGCCATGAAAGCGCCCAGAGTCTTGAGCCGTATCTCGGCGCTGCTCTCCCGCTTGCGCCGCGACAACCGAGGCAACATCGCGGTCATCTTCGCGGTCGCGGCCGTTCCGATCATCACGGCGATCGGCTGCGCGACCGACTATTCGCTCGCCACCCGAATCAAGGCCAAGCTGCAATC
>NZ_JBAURI010000072.1:0-12596 GCF_049581145.1 Bradyrhizobium sp. | reverse complement strand
CCTCCCACGAATCAAGCTGGGCTTCCTGAGCCCGGCCTTTTGACCAAACGCCTTGTGATCATACTCCGCCCTTGCGCCGGGGGGATCAACAATGGCGGAGCGCCTCTTCTGCACGTCGGCAAAGCGTGCGATAGCGTTTTGACCGACCTTGCCAAGCCACGCGAGAGGAACCCAGCATGAGTGCAGTTGCTCATCAGCCGCCGCAGATCGCCCGCGCCAACGGCATCGACATCTGCTACGAGATTTTCGGCGACGCCAGCGCGGAACCGATGCTCTTGATCATGGGCCTGGGCGCCCAGATGGTGATCTGGGACGACGAGTTCTGCGCCAAGCTCGCGGCCCGCGGATTTCGGGTGATCCGGTTCGACAACCGCGACGTCGGCCAATCCTCCAAGCTGACAGGCAGCAAGCGCCTGACGCCGTTTGAGCTGTTCAAGCTGCGGTTTCTGAGAATTCCTGTCGCCGCCCCCTACAAATTGCGCGACATGGCCCACGATACGATCGGGCTGATGGATGCGCTCGGCATCACATCCGCGCATCTGGTCGGCGCATCGATGGGCGGCATGATCGCGCAGGAAATCGCGATTTCGTTCCCGGAGCGGGTGCGTTCGCTGACCTCGATCATGTCGACGACTGGCAATCCGAAACTTCCGCCGCCGAGCCCGCAGGCGCTGGCGATCCTGATGGCGCCGCCGCCGAAGACCAAGGAAGAATTTCTGGCGCGCTTCGCGCAGACCTGGAAATTCCTGCGGGTCGGCAGTTTTCCGGAGGACGAAGCGCGTGATCGCGCGCTTGGCGAACGCGTGTTCGCGCGCGGCCTCAATCCGGCCGGTGCCGGCCGCCAGCTCCGCGCGGTGCTCGCCTCGGGCAGCCGGAAGCCGCGGTTGCACAGCGTCAGGGCGCCGACGCTCGTCATTCACGGCAGCGTCGATCCGCTGGTGCGGCCCGAGGGTGGCAGGGACACCGCGGCCTCGATTCCCGGCGCCAGACTCTTGATGATCGAAGGCATGGGACATGCGCTGCCGCTACCGGTGTGGCCCGAGGTGATCGATGCCATCGACAAGCACGCGCACGGCGCCACTGCCAAGGCGGCATGATCAAAGCACAGTGATCGCTATTCCCGCTTCGATGCGTCCCCGGAAGCCGCGCTTCGGTTGATCAGGCGGTCATGCCTTCTTCTTGTCGTTGCTGCGCGGGGCGCCGAGCCCGGCCATGGTGACGAACATCTCCTGGAATCGTTCGGCGATTTTCGGATCGAAGGTCAACCAGCTCTGCATCAGCGCCTCCGGCGAGACCTTGTCGATATTGGACATCATCTGCTGCTGCAGCTTGTCCATCATCGCGGTCTGCATCGGCGAGACATCGGGAAGCCCGAAGAACTGCCGGGCTTCCAGCGGCGTGCAATCTATTTCGATATTAACCTTCATGTCCCGATCCCGCGCTTGTTGGTCTCGACAATAGTGGTCCGACGAGTATCACCGCGATGGGCCGCACGACGCAAGCGACCCGTTCGAAGCCTTCGTTCTCCAGCACAGTTCTCCCGCCCATGGTCAATCAAAACGCCCGGCCGCGAACGGGGCAGGATCGGCCAACGGCGTCTCGCCTGTCATCATCTCCGCGAGCAAGCGGCCCGAGACGGGACCAAGCGTCAGCCCGTGGTGCTGGTGGCCGAAGTCGAACCACAGTCCGGCATGACGCGGCGCCTTGCCGATGACCGGCAGCATGTCGGGCAGGCATGGCCGCGCGCCCATCCAGGGCTTTGCGTCGACCGCCTCACCCAGCGGAAACAGCTTGTGCGCCCGCGGCAGCGCCTGCTCGAGCTGCACCGGGGTCGGTGGCCGATCGCGCCGGGCAAACTCGACACCGGTGGTGAGCCGGATGCCGCGGTTCATCGGCGCCAGCAGATAACCGAGATCGGAGTCCAACACCGGATGATTGAGCACAGCGTTGCCGCGCGCGTTCAAATGAAGGTGATAACCGCGCTTGACGCCGAGCGGAATAAAATAGCCGAGCCGTCGAAACACCAGGTCCGACCAGGGCCCGAGCGCCACCACCGCTTCGCGGGCCAGGGCCGCCTGGCCGCGGCCGCCGACGCGCCAGCCGTCTCGCACCTGCTGAAGCGTGCCGGCATCTGTTTTGAAAAGCCGCCCGCCCTTGCGCGCAAACAGCGCGGCATAGGCCTTCGCCAAGCCGCCGGGATCCGGCACGAAGCCCGGCGCGGAGAAATGGATCGCGCCGGCGAACGCGCCGCTCAGGCTCGGTTCGCGCTGCGCGATCCCTGCGGCATCGAGGACACAGCCTTCGACCCCATATCGTTTCGCCCGCTCGAATTCGCGCAGCGTGCCGGCGAGCGAGCGATCGCTGCGAAACAGCTTGATCCAGCCGGTCCGCCGCAGCAAGTCCGGCACGCCCGCCTCCGCAATCAGCAGCTCATGCTCGATCAGGCTGCGCCGGATCAGCGGCAGTACGGCCATCGCGCCGCGCAGCGCGCGATCCGGCGCCGAGGCCAGGTAATAGCGCACGAGCCAGGGCAGGAAGAACGGCAGATCGGCCAACTGATAGCGCGCCTGCGGCGCGCGATTGGCCGCATAGCGCATGATCTCAGCGACATCGCGCGGAAACATGTAAGGGAAGACCGAAGCGCATTCGACAATTCCGGCATTGCCGTAACTCGTCTCCTCGCCGGCCAGATCGTGCTTGTCGACCAGGATGACGTCGCGTCCCCGCTGCTGCAGATGCAGGGCCGCGCTCACGCCGACCATGCCCGCGCCAAGCACGAGCACGTCAGCCCTCAGTTCCGACATTCCTCACTCCGAAAGTTGTATGGCATATTTGGCCATAACCGAACCTAGTGAATGGAGCTTGCTGAAGCAAACCGGCCTGGTTAACCGGGTGGAAAGCCTTGCGCGGCGGCCAAACTCTGGCAACATGCGGCGATCGACAACCCGTCGACATTGCACAAACACATCATCACCAGCAGAGAGCGTAACCGGATGCAGCTATCTCGATCCTTGTTTGCAGCGGTGCTGGCCGCGATCGTAGCGGTTGCAATGTCGCCGGCATCGGGCCAGATCCTGCGCTATGCCAACCAGGGCGACCTCAAATCGCTCGATCCCTATACGCTCAGGGAAACCACCACCACCGCGCATCATTCGCATGTCTATGAGGGCCTGGTCGGCCGCGACAAGACTCTGAAGATCATTCCGGCGCTCGCGGAGAGCTGGGAGACGCCGGAGCCGACCCGTTGGCGCTTTCATCTCCGCCACAACGTGACATTCCACAACGGCGACCCCTTCACCGCCGACGACGTGATCTTTTCCGCCGGCCGCGTCCGCGCCACGGGCTCCAACTTCACCAGCGTGATTCCGCCCGACGCCAGGTTCGTCAAGGTCGACGACTATACCGTCGATGTCGTGCTGTCCTCGCCCAATCCGATCCTGATCACGCAATGGGACGCCTGGCTCATCATGGACAGGAAATGGTGCGAGGCAAACAACTCCGTGGCGCCGACGCCGGCCTCGGCAACGACGCCGAGCTACGCTTCGCTGCACGAAAACGGCACCGGGCCTTTTTTCATCGAGAGCCACCAGCCGGGCGTAAAGACCGTGTTCAAGCCCTACGCGAACTGGTGGGGCAAACCCGAGCATAACCTGAAGGAAATCGACTTCACACCGATCGCGTCGGACGCAACCCGCGTCGCCGCGCTGCTGTCGGGCGATGTCGACGTGATCGAGCCGGTGCCGATCCAGGACATTGATCGCGTCAATGCAAGCGGGGTCGCCAGGGTGATGACCGGACCCGAGCTGCGCACCATCTTCCTCGGCATGGACCAGGCGCGCGATGAATTGCTGTATTCGAACGTCAAGGGAAAGAATCCGTTCAAGGACATCCGGGTCCGCGAAGCCTTCTACAAGGCCATCGACGTCGAGCTGATCAGGAAACGCGTGATGCGCGGGCTGTCCACGCCGTCGGCATTGATGATCGCGCCGGAGCTGTTTCCGCTGTCGAAGGATTTCACCCGGGAGAAGGCCGATCCGGACGCGGCCAAGAAACTCCTGACCGAAGCCGGCTATCCCGACGGCTTCGAGGTCACGATGGATTGTCCCAACGACCGTTACGTCAATGACTCCGCGATCTGTCAGGCCGTGGTCGGCATGCTGGCCCGCATCGGAGTCAAGATCGATCTTTTGGCGCAACCGAAGCAGCAATATTTCGCCAAGGTGCTGAAGCCCGGCGGCTACAAGACCTCGTTCTATCTGTTGGGCTGGCAGCCGGGATCGCAGGATTCCTACAGCGTGCTGCACGACATCATGGGCTGCCGCGACGACCCCAAGGATTCCACGCGCGGCGAAGCCAATCTCGGCGGCTACTGCAACAAGGAGCTCGACGCGCTGACCGACAGGGTGCTGGTCGAAATCGATCCGGCCAAGCGCGATCAATTGATCAAGCAGGCCTTCGAGATCGGCATCAAGGATTACGGCTATATCCCGCTGCACCAGCAGGCGCTGGCCTGGGGCGTCTCGAACAAGGTCAAACTGACGCAGCGCGCCGACAACCAGGTGCTGCTCTACTGGGCCACCAAACAGGGCGAGTAAGCCTGCTTGACAGGACGGATTCCGGCGGCGTCATGGCTTACGGGATTTTCGGTGCGCTTCCGATCAGGCGCGCCTCAGTTACGAAGAAGTGAAAGGATCATCATGCTCGCTTTCACGCTGCGCCGGGCTTTCCAGGCCGTCGGCGTCATGATCGCGGTCGGGATCATCGCCTTCTCGATGTTCCGCTTCGCCGGCGACCCGGTCAATCAGATGGTCGCGATCGATACCTCGGGCGCCGAGCGCGCCGCGATCCGCACATCGCTCGGCCTCGACGATCCCGTCATCGTCCAGTTCGCGCGTTATCTGGTCAACGCCGGGCAGTTCAAGTTCGGCGTCTCCTATCAATTCCGCCAGCCCGTCGGCGATCTCCTGAAGGAGCGCATGCCGGCGACGCTCGAGCTTGCCACCTGCGCCACCATCTTTGCGATGGTGTTCGGTATCCTGATGGGGGTCTATTCGGCGCTCCGGCGCGACTCTTTCCCGGCAAAGCTGCTGCAGGCGGTGTCGCTGATCGGGATTTCGCTGCCGACCTTCCTGATCGGCATTCTCCTGATCTATCTGTTCGCGGTGGTGCTGGGCTGGCTGCCCTCGTTCGGCCGCGGCGAGGTGGTGCGGATCGGCTGGTGGAGCACGGGACTGCTCACGGTCTCCGGACTGAAGGCCCTGATCCTGCCTTCGATCACGCTGGGGCTGTTCCAGCTGACGCTGATCATGCGGCTGGTGCGCGCCGAAATGCTGGAAGTGCTGCGCACCGATTATATTCGCTTTGCCCGGGCACGCGGCCTGACCACGCGGGCGATCCATTTCGGCCACGCGTTGCGCAATACGCTGGTTCCCGTCATCACCGTGGCCGGGCTGCAATTTGGCTCGGTTATTGCATTCGCGATCATCACCGAAACCGTGTTCCAATGGCCGGGAATGGGCCTGTTGTTCGTCCAGGCCGTGCAAAACGTCGATATCCCGATCATGGCAGCCTATCTCTTGATGGTGTCCTTGATGTTCGTGACCATCAATCTGGTGGTCGACATTCTCTACACCATCGTCGATCCGCGCCTGCGTGCGACCGTTGGCCGGCCGGCTTGATCATGAGCGACGCCGTCGTCCCACACAAAGCCGAATCCAGCGCGTCGCGGGCGCCGGTGACATCTCCAAGCTGGCTCGCGCGCACGGTCGAGAGCGACCTGTTCTATGCGTTTCGCCGCTCCAGGCTCGCCATGGCGGCAGCCGCGCTGACCTTGCTGTTCTTCCTGCTCGCGATCTTCGCTCCCCTCATCGCGGTGCAGAATCCGTTCGATCCGGCGCAGCTGCAATTGATGAATTCGCGCATTCCGCCGCTGTGGACCGCCGATGGCCAGGCGCCGTTCCTGCTCGGCACCGACGAGCAGGGCCGCGACGTGCTGTCCGCGATCCTCTATGGCCTGCGCATATCGCTCACGGTCGGCGTGCTCGGCGTGGTGCTCTCCGGCGCGCTCGGCATCGTGCTCGGACTGATCGCAGGCTATGTCGGCGGCGCGGTCGACAGCCTGATCATGCGCATGGCCGACGTCCAGCTCACCTTCCCCGCCATCCTGATCGCGCTGCTCATCAACGGCGTCGCCAAGTCGCTGTTCGGCAACCGGCTCGACGCCGTCAGCATGCTGGCGGTGCTGGTGCTTGCCATCGGCCTGAGTTTCTGGGTGCAATATGCCCGAACCGTGCGCGGCTCGGTGCTGGTCGAGAAGAACAAGGACTACGTCGCGGCAGCCCAATTGATCGGCCTGCCGGCGCCGGTGATCATGCTGCGCCACGTGCTGCCCAACACGACGGGGCCGGTGCTGGTGATTGCGACCATCAATCTGGCGCTCGCGATCATCACCGAAGCGACGCTGTCGTTTCTCGGCTCCGGCATGCCCGACACCATGCCCTCGCTCGGCACATTGATCCGGATCGGCAACAATTATCTGTTCTCCGGCGAATGGTGGATCGTGGCCTTCCCCGGCCTGGCGCTGGCGGCCTTGATCCTCGCCATCAACCTGCTCGGCGACTGGCTGCGCGACGCACTCAATCCGAAACTGCGATGAGAGGCGTTATGTCCGAGAAATGGGCCAGATGAGCGAGCCGGTTCTCTCCGTTCGCAATCTTCAGGTGGACTTCACCACCCGGCGTGAAAAGTTGCGCGCGATCGACGGCGTCTCCTTCGACATCGCCAACGGCGAAGTGCTGGGCGTGGTTGGCGAGTCCGGGGCCGGCAAATCCGTCACCGGGCTTGCGGTCATCGGGCTGATCGATCCGCCCGGTCGCATCGCGGGCGGCGAGATCTATCTATCGGGCCTGCGGATCGACAATCTGCCGGCGGAAGAGATGCGCAAGCTGCGGGGAAAACGCATCGGCATGATCTTCCAGGATCCGCTCACCAGCCTCAACCCGCTGTACCGGATCGGTGACCAGATCATCGAGACCATCAGGACGCATACCAATCTCACAGAACATGCCGCGCGAAAACGCGCCATTGATCTGTTGGCCGAGGTCGGCATCCCCGCGCCGGACAAGCGCATCGACGGCTATCCGCACGAATTCTCCGGCGGCATGCGCCAGCGCGTGGTGATCGCGCTCGCAATCTGCGCCGAGCCGGAATTGATCATCGCCGACGAACCCACCACCGCGCTCGATGTCTCGGTGCAGGCTCAGATCATCGCGCTGATCAAGCGCCTGGGCCGCGACCACGGCACCGCGGTCATGCTCGTGACCCACGACATGGGCGTGATCGCCGAGACCTGCGACCGCGTCGCGGTGATGTATTCCGGCCGCATCGCCGAAATCGGCCCGGTGCAGGATGTCACCAGCAATCCGCTGCATCCCTATGCCAGGGGCTTGATGGGCGCGATCCCGACCCTTGCCGGCGAAGACAGGCGCCTGGTCCAGATTCCAGGCGCCATGCCGCGGCTGTCGGCAATCCCGCCAGGCTGCGCGTTCAATCCGCGCTGCGGCCTTGCCTTCGATCGCTGCCGCATCGAACGGCCGGAGCCGATCCGGCACGGCGCCCAGGCGGTCGCCTGCCATCTCAACGGTGCGGTGAAGGAGAGCGCGGCATGAGCCCGCCCTTTGTCGAGATCAGGAATCTGCGCCGGCTGTTCGACGTTTCGAAGCCATGGCTCAACCGCGTGCTGGAGGGCGGCCGCCTCGAATATCTCAGGGCCGTCGACGGCGTGAGCTTCGACATCCGGCAAGGCGAGACCTTCGCCTTGGTCGGCGAATCCGGCTCCGGCAAGACCACCGTGGCACGGATGGTGGTCGGCCTGCTGCCGCCGAGCTCGGGCGATGTCGTCATCGACGGCGTCTCGATGACCGACCCGAGGCAGACGCAGGCGCGCCAGCGGCTGCGGCGCCGTATCCAGATGATTTTTCAGGACCCCTATGCGAGCCTCAATCCGCGCTTCCGGGTCGATGCCATCATCGCCGAGCCGATCCGCGCCTTCGCGCTGATCGAGGGCGAGCGCCAGATCCAGGAGCGGGTCGGCGAGCTGCTCGCGCTGGTCGGGCTGCATGCCGACGACGGCACGCGATATCCGCATGAATTCTCCGGCGGCCAACGGCAGCGCATCGCGATCGCGCGGGCGCTGGCAACCAACGCCGAGTTCATCGTCTGCGACGAGCCGACCTCGGCGCTGGATGTCTCGGTCCAGGCGCAGATCCTCAATCTGATGCGCGACCTGCAGGACAGGTTCGGCCTGACCTATCTGTTCATCAGCCACAACCTCGCCGTGGTGCGCCACATGGCGAGCCGCGTCGGCGTGATGTATCTCGGCCGCATCGTCGAGATCGCCGAAGGCCGCGAACTGTTTACTTCGCCGCGCATGCCCTACACCAAGATGCTGCTCGGCGCGGTGCCGGATCTCGCGATGTCCGGCCGGGCGCGGATTCCCGTCAAGGGCGAAATCCCCAACCCGATTGATCCGCCGCCCGGCTGCGCCTTCAACCCGCGCTGCCCGCTCGCGTTCGACCTGTGCCGCAGGGACGCGCCCGCGCTGATCGGCGGCGTCGCCTGCCACGCCGTTAACCATGCGACCGACGCAGCGGCGCTGGCATGATCACGAGGATGCGAGGCCGGTGCCGCCCGAGGCAAGTTTCCAGCTTGCGTGTTGGCAGGACAATGGCCCTATGCTCAATTGCCCGCCTTCAGCGCTAGCAACAGGCCACCATGAGCAATATCAATCCCGATCCCTTCACCACCCGCCCCGAGATCGAAGGCACCTTCGGGGTGGTGACGTCCACCCACTGGATCGCGACCGCGGTGGGGATGGCGACGCTCGAGAAAGGCGGCAACGCGTTCGACGCCGGCGTCGCCACCGCCTTCGCCCTGCAGGTGGTCGAGCCGCATCTCAACGGTCCCGGCGGCGACGTGCCGATCATCGTGCACGACGTCAGGCGCGGCCGCACCGAGGTCATCTGCGGCCAGGGTCCGGCACCTGCGCGCGCGACCATCGCGCACTACAAGAGCGAGGGGCTGGAGATGGTGCCCGGCACCGGCCTGCTCGCGGCCTGCGTTCCAGGCACCTTCGAGTCCTGGATGCTGCTGCTGCGCGACTATGGCAGCTTGCGGCTGCGCGACGTGCTGGAGCCCGCCATCGCCTATGCGCGCAACGGCTTTCCGCTGGTCGAGCGGGCGTCCGCGACCATCAAGACCGTCGAGCAATTGTTCAGGAAGCACTGGCCGAGTTCGGCTGCGGTCTATCTGCCCAACGACGAGGTGCCGAAACCCGGCACCATCTTCACCAACAAGCAACTCGCGGCGACTTACACCCGCATCCTCGAAGAGGCCGAAAGCGCGGGCGGCGACCGCACGGCCCAGATCGAGCGCGCCCGCAAGGCCTGGTCGCATGGTTTTGTCGCCGAGGCAATCGATCAGTTCTGCCGGACCCAGGAGGTGATGGACGTCTCGGGCTCGCCGCACAGGGGCGTGCTGTCGGCCGACGACATGGCGCGCTGGGAGCCGACCATCGAGGCGCCGCTCACTTACGACTACGGCCGCTACACCGTCTGCAAGGCCGGCGTCTGGAGCCAGGGCCCGGTGATGCTGCAGCAGCTCGCGCTGTTGAAGGGCTTTCAGCTCGACGGGCTCGATCCGGCCGGCCCCGAGTTCATTCACCTGCAGGTTGAATGCGCCAAGCTCGCTTATGCCGATCGCGAGACGTTCTATGGCGATCCCAAATTCAGCGAGATCCCGATCACGACGCTGCTGTCGGACGCCTACAACGACGCGCGCCGCAAGCTGATCACCGACAAGGCCTCGCTCGATTTCATCCCGGGCTCGGTGCAAGGTTTCGGTTCGGTCGTCAAATTGCGCCATGCCGATGGCCATCGCGAGGCGGTCGGCGCCATGGGCGCGGGCGAGCCGACGGTCGGCCGTTTCGGCGAGGTGCGCGGCGACACCGTGCATTTCGACATCATCGACACGGAAGGCAACATGATCTCGGCGACGCCTTCGGGCGGCTGGCTGCAATCCTCGCCGGTCATTCCCGAGCTCGGCTTCTGTCTCGGCAGCCGCGCCCAGATGTTCTGGCTCGACGAGAAACATCCTGCGGCGCTGGCGCCGGGAAAGCGGCCGCGCACCACGCTGAGCCCAAGCATGGCACTGCGCGACGGCGAGCCCTATCTCGCCTGGGGCTCGCCCGGCGGCGACCAGCAGGATCAATGGATCACGCAATTCTTCCTGCGGCACGTCCATGCCAGGATGAACCTGCAGGAAGCAATCGACGCGCCGGCCTGGCATTCCGAGCATTTCCCGATCTCGTTCTGGCCGCGCACCGCGCGGCCCGGCGTGCTGGTGGTCGAAAACCGCGTACCGAAGCCGACCATCGATGAGCTCGAGCGCCGCGGCCATCTGGTCGAGACCGGCCCCGACTGGTCGGAGGGACGCCTGACCGCCGCTTCCAGGATTGGCCCGCGCCGGCGCGCCGCCGCCAATCCGCGCGGCATGCAGGGCTACGCGGCGGGACGCTAGCATGCTCAAACAGGCAGACGCATGACCTGGTCGATCATCGCCCGCGACGCTGCCACCGGCCAGATCGGCATCGCGGTGGCCACCCGGTTTTTCGCGGTCGGCGCCCGGGTGCCCCATATCGCGGCCGGGATCGGCGGCATTGCCACGCAGGCGCTGGTCAATCCCTATTACGGCATCGACGGCCTGAAGCTGCTTCGCGACGGCAAGAGCCCGAGCGAGGTCGTCAACATTCTGATCGCGGCGGATGGCGGCCGCGACCACCGGCAGCTTCACATCATGGATGCGGCCGGTCGGATCGCGGCCCACACCGGCCGCGACTGCATCGATTGGTGCGGGCATATCGAGGGCTGTGGCTTTTCCCTGGCCGGCAACATGCTCGCGGGCGCGCAAGTGCTGGACGAAACGGCGGAAGCCTATGCCGCCAGTGCCGATCTGCCCTTTGCCCGCCGGCTGATCGCGGCGCTGCGCGCCGGCGAAACGGCCGGCGGCGACAAGCGCGGCAAGCAGTCCGCCGCGCTGTTGATCCACCAGACCGAGGAATGGTCGGCGCTCGATCTGCGCGTCGACGATCATGCTGATCCGCTCGCAGAGCTGGAGCGGCTGGAACGCGTCAGCCGCGAGCGCTGGGTGCATTTTCGAAAATTCATGCCGACGCGGCAGAATCCGGCCGGGATCACCGATCGCGCCGCCATCGACGCCGGTATCGAGACCGCGCTGGCGAGCGAGCCATGACCGCAGTCCCGCTGATCGAAATCGAGGGCTTGCGCGTGCTGTTCCATGGCGACGATGGCCGCCTGACCCATGCCGTCGATCGTCTCGACCTCAGCGTCGCCAAGGGCGCGACGCTGGGCCTGGTCGGCGAATCCGGCTGCGGCAAGAGCGTCACTTCGCTGGCGATCATGGGCCTGTTGTCGAGACAATCCGCCGAGGTTTCCGGTGCGATCCGGTTCGACGGCTTCGACCTGCTGGAAGCGTCCGACCAGACCCTGCGCGATCTGCGCGGCAACCGGCTCGCGATGATTTTTCAGGAACCGATGACCTCGCTCAATCCGAGCCTGACCATCGGCGAACAGATCATCGAGACGATCCTGCGCCATCGCGGTGGAGCGCGCGCCTCGGCCCGCGCGCGCGCAATCGACCTGCTGCGTCGCGTTCACATCCCCTCGCCGGAGCGGCGCATCGACGACTATCCGCACAAGCTGTCCGGTGGCATGCGCCAGCGCGTCATGATCGCGATGGCGCTGGCCTGCGACCCCCGGCTTCTGATCGCCGATGAGCCGACCACCGCGCTCGACGTCACGCTGCAGGCGCAGATCCTCGACCTGATGCGCGAGCTGAAGGCGGCAAGCGGGGCGGCGATCATCCTGATCACCCACGATCTCGGTGTCGTCGCCGAGGTCTGCGACGAGGTCGCGGTGATGTATGCCGGCGAGATCGTCGAGCGCGCCGCGGTCGCCGAGCTCTTTGCCGCTCCGCAACACCCCTACACGGTCGGCCTGCTCGGTTCGATCCCGCGGCTCGACCGCAGCGCCCGGCATCTCGCCACCATCGAGGGCATGGTGCCGAACATGGCGAACCCGCCTGCCGGCTGTCGCTTTGCCGCGCGCTGCCCCTTTGTCGACGAGGTCTGCCTGAAGGCTCAGCCGCCGCTCGTAGAGATCACGCCCGGTCATGCGTCGCGCTGCATCAGAGCGCCGCTCGAGAGGCTGGTGTCGTGAGCGCCCTCCTCGAAGTCGAAAATGTCGTCAAACATTTCGTCGCCGAGCGTTCGCTGTTCGGCCGGCCGACCGCTCACGTCAAGGCGGTCGACGGCGTGAGCTTTCATGTCGAGGCCGGCGAGACGCTGGCGCTGGTCGGCGAATCCGGTTGCGGCAAGTCGACCGTCAGCCGGCTGGTGCTGCGGCTCATCGAGCCCGATGCGGGCAGCATCCGCTTCGAAGGCCGCGACCTGCTCGGCTTCGATGCCAGCCAGTTGCGCGCGTTCCGCCGAAAGGCCCAGATCATCTTCCAGGACCCCTACG
>NZ_JBAURI010000071.1:0-1525 GCF_049581145.1 Bradyrhizobium sp. | reverse complement strand
GCGTCCAATCACGCGCCAGCCGCACGGCGTCTCCAGAGGAAAGACGCAGGACATTCTTGCCGCGATCGCGAGTGAACCGGCCGGAATGCTGGTTCGCGGGGACTCCAGCCGATCGAGCGCCAATTCGGCGGCGACCTCGCCCATATAGGCCTGACCGGGCAGGAAGCCGAGCATATAGACGTGGTAAAGCGGCCCGCTGTGTCGTTCGACGACTTGCCGCGTCGTGAGCGCGGTTCGCCGCGCGACGTCGTCGAGATCGATGGCGAAACGCCGATCGTAGCAGACCGGCAGATGCCAGACCCGACCGACGGCCTCGCGCGTGTCGAGCGTGCGCATCAGCTCGTCGATGCGGGCCGTAAGCGTAGCCGCGGAGAGCAGGAGAGGCTCATAGTGAACCATCAGCGAGCGGAATGTGGGAACGGTCTCGACCACGCCGGCGATGCCCTGCGCGTCCAAGGCATGCGCGAGCGAGAGCACCGCCGTGCTGAGCACGCGATCGATGCGATCGCCGAACTCGACGACGAGCGCCGTGTCTCCGGCCGGCAGCACCCGATACTCGAGCATGACACCCCGTACCCAAACTAAGGCCGCCGGAAATCCGCGAACTAGCTCGGACGCGGCGGGTCCGCCTGATCCGCGCTCAAATCGTTCGTCGTGGGCGCGCAGGGCAGGAACCAAGGCTTCACGGCGACGCCGCGGCGCAGCGAGTACATGTAAAAGATCGGCAGCTGGCGCGGAAAAAGACTGCGCAGCTCGCTGCCGTTGAAGGTGACGAAGATCGAGCCGGGAAACGCCCGTTCCACGACGCGCTGCTCGATCAAATTCATCCGCAAATAGGTCAGCGCGCCTTCCTGCGCCGTGCCGCCGCCGTGATACCACTTCTCAGCGCTGACCATGAGCCGCGACAGCATTTCCGACGACACGGCTTCTTCGATCGGCGCCGCGGTGGCCAGGTTACCGGCAGCTTTGACAAGGTTACCGAGCCAACAGGTCTGGAAACCGCGTTGCCCGGCTATGTTCTCGATGTCGTCAAAATATTGTTTGATGTGTTCACGGTCATGCCCGTTAAGTTCGGCATGGGTATCGGTCAAGATCAATGTGATCGCCGCGCCCTGCGCGTAAGCTTTTTTCACGCGGGCTGCCAGCGCGGCCAGGAAGTCGAGACATTGCACTTCGTAGGCGCCGGACTCGTGGCGCGGTCCCTTGCCCCAATACAGTACGAAGGGAATGGCCTGGTTGGACGCGACGGCCTCGGCGATGACCCGCAACATCAATTGCGGATCGGACGGCTGCTCGCGTTTGAAAGCCCAGGTGTTGAACGCGCGCAGCACTTTTTCGGCTTGCGCCGGAACCGCGGCGGGTTGCTCTTTGGATTGTCTGGGCGTGCCTGACGAGAACTTGTCATCGCGCGGCAAAGGCCGGCTGTGATGATCGCTTGCGCTATGCCAGTCGGGTTCAGTGTGTCGCTCGTGTTCCGGCGCGAACGAGACTGCCGCCAGATTACCGGCAGCATACGACGCTACAT
>NZ_JBAURI010000070.1:0-1896 GCF_049581145.1 Bradyrhizobium sp. | reverse complement strand
GCCGGGTAATGACAATAGGGGCAGGGCATCTTTTGCAGCTTCCGAATCGGAGACGATAAAAGCGCAATTCCGCAAATGAACCAGATGGCCATTACGATACCATCGAAGCCCTCGGAAAACGGATGAACGAGCCACCACACGACGCCTGCACCTGCGAAACAACATAGAAACCATATGAGATATCGCTTGAATATCAACTTGCGCGCGATTTGCACATTAGAGAAGAATTCGTCAGACGCGATTGACATGTTCTGCCTTTAGAGAGCGGGCGAGTTGTCGCCGAGCATGGCTTCGCGGACGATCTTGATGGGCGGGAATCCCTGGCGAAGGAAATCGTCGTGGAACTTCTCGAGCGAGAAGGCTGAGCCTTCCTTCTTTTTCATATCTTCGCGGAGCTTCATGATTTCGAGCTTACCGAGTGTGTAGTAGAGGTAGGTCGGATCGCCGGCGCCGCGCTTAGTTTCGACGATCGCGTTTTCTTTCGATTGAAAGCCTTCCTTCTGGAAGAAATCCTCCGCTTGCTCGACGGTCATGTTGCCCGTGTGCATCTGGATGCCTACGATGAAACGAGCATTGCGCAGAAGTGCGTCCTGCAGCTGGCCGAGACGCAGGAATTTCGATTCTCGCTCGTCCTTGGCGCCGACGCCGCGCTGGCCATAGCCTTCGTCGAGCATCATCTGTTCGCAGTAGTGAGCCCAGCCCTCGACATCGGTGGCTGCGCCGAGCAGTTTGCGGACTTTGCTGGGCGCCTGCGGCAGCCAGAGGAATTGAACGTAGTGGCCCGGGTAGGCTTCGTGGACGGCAGTGGAGATGAGCGTGCCGACATTGAATCCGTGCATGTAGCCGTCGACTTCAGCGGGCGTCATGGATGGATCGGGGAGCGTGACGTTGAAGTAGGCCTCGGTGGAGTGGGTTTCGTAGGGGCCGGGTGTGTCCATGCTGGCGGTGGTGGTGGCGCGCATGAAGGGCGGCGTTTCTTCGAGGATGGGGCGCACATCGGAGGGCAGAGTGACGATGTGATGCGACTGAATGAAGGCGACGAGGCCGTTGAAGGTTGAGCGGAACGAGTCGAGGAGCTGGCCGGGCGCGGGATGCATTCGCCCAAGTTCTTCGAGAACGGCGTGCGGATCTTTGCCGGGCTCGAGTTCAGCGGCGATTTGCTTGAAGTGGTCCTGATTCTGGCGCAGATTCGCCCAGCCAATTTCGAGGAGCTTGTCGAGCGGGAGATCAACCATTTCGTCGTAGAGGAGCTTCTTGCGGAAGGCGTCAGCGCCGATGCGGAAGTCGCCGTTGGAGCGCGGAAGCAGGTCGGATTTGAGCCACTGCTGATAGTCGTTGAGCGCGGCGATGACGGCGGCGTTGGACTGCGCGAAGTCGGCTTTGACGGCTGGATCTTTGGCGTCAGTGAAGGCGTCGGGCACGTCGTGCTGGAAGAAGCTGATTACGCCGGGGAGCTGCTCGATGGCGATGTCGGTGAAGATGCGCGGCGGGTTCTTGAGATTGACATGGGCCGCTGCGAGGAGCGAGGGCATCTGTTTTTCGCGCGCGATGAGAGAGCGCAGGCGGTCGTCGGGCGGAGCGAATTTGCGCTCCATGAGGACGAAGGCGGCATTGGCGCAGGTGCTGGAATAGTTGTCGGGCTGCTTTTCCCATGGGCGGATGACTTCGAGGGCGAGCAATTGAGAGCGAATGGAGGACAGCACGATTTCGCGGTCGCTCCGCGGGACGAAGTCGGCGGGAGAATCGTCGGGCTGGATAGCTTCTACGCGTTTCTCGAAGCTGTGGAGCCTTGCGATTTCCTCATCGATAGTCTCGCGCGAGAAGTCTTCGAGCTGGGGGTCGTACTGGTGAAAGCCGACCTGGGTTCCGGCGGACGGGGCGTAGTGAAAGTACGCC
>NZ_JBAURI010000069.1:0-1557 GCF_049581145.1 Bradyrhizobium sp. | reverse complement strand
CAGGCCGCCTGGGTCTTGAGGTGGCCGAACATGATGTGGCGCGCCTCGTCGTCCATCTCGGTCTTGAAGGTGAACTTGTCCTTCAGTGCGATCGCCCGCGCCGCCGCGGGCCGCGCCGAGACCTCGTCGAGCAGCCGCTTGACGTTGGGGTATTTCGCGAAGACGTCGTCACCGAGCACGAACGGCGCCATCCTTGCCCAGCCCCAGAACGCCATGTCCACAATGGTGTAGGTGTCGTCGACCATGTAGCGGCTGGCGGCGAGGTGATCGTCGAGGATCTTGTAATGGCGATGCGCCTCGAACTGGTAGCGGTTATGCGCGTAGTCGAGCTCCTTCGGCGCGAAATGCTTGAAATGCACCGCCTGTCCCGAATAGGGGCCGAGCCCGGTCGCGATGAACATCAGCCACGACAACAGCTCCGCGCGGTTTTTCGGCGTCGCCGGCGGCAGGAATTTTCCCGTCTTCTCCGCCAGGTAGAGCAGGATGGCGTTGGAATCGAACACCAACACGCCGTCATCGTCGATCGCCGGCACCTTGCCGTTCGGATTCACCTTGAGGAATTCCGGCTTGAACTGCTCGCCCTTGCGGGTATCGACGGCGACCGGCTCGTAGGGCAGGCCGGATTCTTCCAGAAACAGCGCGACCTTGTTCGGGTTCGGCGCGCCGCTGAAGTAAAATTTGAGCATCAAATTCTCCCTTGCTTTTCGTCGGTCTCGGAGGAGTTGGGGGTGCGGCGCCGGACGGCGGGCAGCCATCTCCATGCGCAAGTTTCGTCAAGTGCGCAAGCGACGAGTTCGTGACGTGGCGCCGCGGGCTGCCCCGACGGCATTCGGAGTGCTGCAAACGGCGAGAGGAAAATGCGCGGCCCTGGAGAAAAGCTCAGCCGGCCGCCATGCCGGCGCGGATTTCGGCGCGCAATTCGTCGATCAACCTCAGGCCGCCGTTGGTCTCGACATGCCAGAAGGTCCAGCCGTTGCAGGCTTCGGCGCCCTGCGCCACCGCGCCGATGCGGTGGATCGAGCCGACCTTGTCGCCGAGCATGATGGCGCCGTCGGCGCGGACCAGCGCGCCATGGCGCTTCCGGGCATCGACCAGTTTCGTGCCGGGCCGGATCATGCCGCGCTCGATCAGTTCGGCGAACGCCACGCGCGGCGCCTCGCGCGCGGTCACGAACGGCGCCAGGCTGGCCTCCGGCAGCGGCTCGATGGCGGCGATGCGCGCTTCCGCAGCCTTGGCGTAAACGGCGTCGCGCTCGAAGCCGATGTAGCGGCGGCCGAGACGTTTGGCCACGGCGCCCGTGGTGCCGGTGCCGTTGAACGGATCGATCACGAGGTCGCCGGGTTTCGAGGACGACAGCAGCACCCGCGCCAGCAGGCCCTCGGGCTTCTGGGTCGGGTGGACCTTCTTGCCGTCGGCGCCCTTGAGGCGTTCCTCGCCGGTGCAGAGCGGGATCAGCCAGTCGGAACGCGCCTGCACGTCCTCGTTGGCGGCCTTCAGCGCTTCATAGTTGAAGGTGTAGCCCTTGGCATTCTCGTCGCGCGCCGCCCAGATCATGGT
>NZ_JBAURI010000068.1:0-1616 GCF_049581145.1 Bradyrhizobium sp. | reverse complement strand
CCTTCGGACTCGACGCCTGCGGCCGCTCCGGCCGAATCGACCGCGCCCGCCGTCAGCCGCGATGCTGCGCTCGAGGCAACGCCGCGGATCAAGATCGACACCCCGAGCGTTTCGGGGAGCATCTCGCTGAAGGGCGCCCGCATCGACGATCTGTCACTGGTCAAGTTCCGTGACACCGTCGATCCGACCTCGCCGGCGATCGTGCTGTTTTCGCCGTCGGGCACCGCGAGCCCTTATTACGCGGAATTCGGCTGGGTAGCCGCCGCGGGCGTGACCGCCAAGTTGCCCGACCAGAACACGGTCTGGCAGCAGGACGGCTCGAACGCGCTCACGCCGTCGAGCCCGGTGGTGCTGAAATACGACAATGGCGAGGGCCTGACCTTCCGCCGCACCATTGCGATCGACGACCGCTATCTCTTCAGTATCAAGGACGAGGTCAACAATGTCGGCAATACGGCGGTCACGCTCTATCCCTATGCGCTGATCTCGCGCCACGGCACGCCTAAGGTCTCCGGCTATTACATCCTGCATGAAGGCCTGATCGGCTATCTCGGCGACCAGGGCCTGCAACAATACTCCTACAAGAAGATCGACTCCGACAAGCGAGTGAGCTTCAAGGTCACCGACGGCTGGCTCGGCATCACCGACAAATACTGGGCCGCGGCACTGCTGCCCGACACCGACGCCCAGTTGCAGGCGAGCTACTCGTCCAATCAGGTGGGCAACGTGCGAACCTACCAGACCGATTATCTCGAGGACGCGCAGACGATCGGAATCGGCGGCAGCGGCGCCGCCAATGCGCGGCTGTTCGCCGGCGCCAAGGAAGCGAGTGTCGTCGGCATCAATTTCCCGATCGGCGGCTTTGGCGGCTACAACAAGGAACTCTCACTCAACCACTTCGATCTGCTGATCGACTGGGGCTGGTTCTATTTCATCACCAAGCCGATGTTCCTGGGCCTCGACTTCTTCTACCGCCTGTTCGGCAATTTCGGCATCGCGATCCTGCTCGTGACCGTGATCGTCAAGCTGGCGTTCTTCCCGCTGGCCAACAAGTCCTATGCCTCGATGGCGAAGATGAAGTCGATCCAGCCGCAGCTGGCCGCGCTGAAGGAGCGCTATCCCGACGACAAGATGAAGCAGCAGCAGGAGATGATGGAGATCTACAAGAAGGAGAAGATCAACCCGATCGCCGGTTGTCTTCCCGTCGCCCTGCAGATCCCGGTATTCTTCTCGCTCTACAAGGTCCTGTTCGTCACCATCGAAATGCGGCACGCGCCGTTCTTCGGCTGGATCAAGGACCTCTCCGCGCCCGACCCGACCAATCTGTTCACTTTGTTCGGATTGTTCCACTACGATCCGACCCAACTGCCGGTGTTCGGCCAGTACCTCGCGCTCGGCATCTGGCCGATCATCATGGGCATCTCGATGTGGTTCCAGATGAAGCTGAATCCGACGCCGCCGGACCCGACCCAGAAGATGATCTTTGCCTGGATGCCGCTGATCTTCACCTTCATGCTGGCGCGCTTCCCGGCCGGACTGGTGATCTATTGGGCCTGGAACAACACGCTGTCGGTGCTGCAGCAAAGCTTCATCATGCGCCGCAACGGCGTCAAGGT
>NZ_JBAURI010000067.1:0-6327 GCF_049581145.1 Bradyrhizobium sp. | reverse complement strand
GAGGCTGATTCGGCACGAAAGCGACCTCGAACGCTGTTGAGCTCTCAAAGACACTAACCGTATAATTTGCGATGTCCGATATGCTCTCGTCACGCTTGAATCTTTCCAGCGCAACCGAGCCTGCCATCAACTCTTTGCCAGTCATCGAAAGTACCTCCTGAGCCTGCGCTGTGCAAATTGCAGCGGTAAGGACGACCAAGACGACTATAGCTTAATTAATGCGCTGCAACGTCGCCTCCGTCGGACACGAATGCCCACGACATTCCCGCTCCAACTTAACTTCTCTCATGGTGGGCTTCGGGGGGTGCCTTGAGGTGAATCTTTGCCTGGTTGATACCTCAAGAAGACACCGCTTGGCGTGCCTAGATAGCCCGTGAATGGTCCCGATTGGCACCTACGGCATCAGCATTTAGCTCATCAAGGACAGCTTGGTCTGTCACTGAAAAATTGTCACTATCGAAGTCGTGCTTAGCCGGATTACCTGTTCGAATAATAGCACCGGTGTCGGGATCTTTGACTGAATAGCCGCCGTGCGTGTGGTAAAGCCCAACATCATTCGCAGTGGCGTCGCAGAAAAAAGCGCGCAGTGAACGCAACGATGTCGAAGAACGTGGCCGCCGCCCCTCACGGCGCCACGCTGGTCACTGTCGATCCAGTCAACCGGCCAAGGGACCAGTTGGTGGTGTCGTTGGCACAGGTATTGATCGTGGCCTTGCTGAAGAAATCTCCGTCGACGATGGGACCATTGTTGCGCGGGGGGCTCTCCAAAGACACAGCAACTGAGGGTCGAAAAAGCTCTGCGCAAAGGTTCCGTCCCGCGAAGACAAATTGCTGTGTGGCGCTATTCGATACTCCGCCGAGCGTGGCGGTCTTACCGTCGTCGTTCGGCGCGTTCGGAGGATTCTTGTTCTCGATCGTCCTGAAATGTTTCGGCATCATGGCAGAATCCAGCATGTGAATTCGTGTTTTCGATCCGACCTCCACGCCGGAAGAAGTGGGATCACGTTTCGGCGCTTGCAGCGCTGATCGATTTCCTGCAAGGCATGGTCTCGGCTCGAGCCGGCCACGGCTAAGGTCTCGGCCGGTCACGAGCGATGGCGGCTGGTTGCGCTGGTCACGCGCCCGGGAACAGAAAACCTTGCATCGGGCCTGATCGGCGTTGATTGCAAAAGCCGCAGCGTTAGGCTGTCGACTGGTTCAAGAGAGTAGCCCCGTCGCCGATGCCTAACCGCACCACGTTGTTGAGCAGCTATCCGGGTTTTGCCACCAGAGATATCGAGCAGGCCCGCGATCACATGGCGAGGCTGTTTGGTGCAACCCGGCTGGAGCCTGCCCCGCGGGGCATCGAGCGGGTCGGCATCAGTGCAAATGTTCTCCGCCTGCGCGAGGTCTCTCTGGTCTGGGCGAGGCACGCCGGCCCGCTATCGCTCGCTTTTGCCGGGGGCTCCTTCATCCGGCAGTATTTTACCATCGGCGGCAGGGGCAGGTTTTCCGCCGGCGCGCTGTCCGGCGAGATTTCAGTCCGCGCGCCGAGCCCGGTGATTCCCGCCTTCACGCCGGTCGATCTCGACTTCGACGACTACAATCAATTGGTGCTGCGCATCGAGCATACGGCGCTGACCCGCTATCTCGCCGTGCTGCTGGGCCGGGGTTTGAACAAGGAACTCGTGTTCCATCACAACGCGTCAAACCCGGCGCTCAACAGCCTGCGGCGCTCGGTGTTCCTGTTCGTATCCGACTACAATGCGCGCGGCAAAAACCTGTCCGAGCTGGTCACCGCCGAGACCGAGCGCATGCTGACCATGAAGTTCCTGATGAGCAACTGGCACAATTATACCATGCTGTTGCTGCGGCAGCCGCCCCGCTCCGCGCCGTCGGCGGTGAGGAAAGTCGAGGAATATATCGAGGCCAATTGGGACAAGCCGATCGATATCGAGGCCATGGCGCAGGTCGCCAACGTCAGCGCCAGAAGCCTGTTTCGTGCATTCAAGAAGGAGCGCGGCTGTTCGCCCGCCGCATTCGCCAAGCAGATCCGGCTGAACCGCGCGCGCGAGATGCTGGAGCGGGACGACGAACCGTCGATCATCCAGATCGCCTACAAATGCGGCTTCCAGAACGCCAGCCATTTCGCCAAGGACTTCAAGCTGGCGTTCGGCGAGCTGCCGTCGGAAGCATTGAAGCGGATGAGCGGTCGGCGGACCTGATCACGCGATGACGCTCTCATGGTTACCACATCGTTTCGATCGGATGTGATGCCGTGATGCCGGGCGGGCAAAGGCGCCCTTCGCGCCGTGCCCAGCTTCTCCTCGTGCACCGAACATAGCGGCCTCGCCGCCGCCTTCGCGCTTGCCGCGGCGGACAAGTCCAGCCCCGCTCGGCGAGCGACGCCGAGCGCTTTGCCCGCCCATCTGCGATCACAACTTGCCTGGCTTTCGAGACGCGCTCACGCGCGTCGCGCCGACTTGCAACAGGATCTTTACCCGAACAATTCAAGGTTGCGCCAAATTCGCAAGCGTTGCGTAAGGGGGACGACCATGAAAAGGATTGCGTTGATTGCGCTGGCCACCGCAGGCCTCGCCGGGCCTGCGCTCGCGGCCGACCTCCCCGGTGGTTACTTCACCAAGGCGCCCCCGATGGTCGCCGCCATCTACAATTGGGGTGGCGTCTATGTTGGCGCCAATGCCGGCTGGAGTGGAGACAGCAGCTGCTGGGGGCTGGTCAGAAACGGCGCGGCCAACGTTGCCCTCGGCTGCAGCCGAAGCAATGGCGTCGTGGCGGGCGGCCAGCTCGGCTATCGCTGGCAAGCCGACGCCTTCGTGTTCGGTGTCGAGGCGCAGGGCGATTGGGCCGGCTTGAAGAGCTCCAATATCAGCCTGGCCAACAGCCTCGTGACCAACCAGAGCAAGATCAACGGGCTCGGCCTGTTCACGGCGCAAGCGGGCTATGCGTTCAACAATGTCCTGCTCTATGTGAAGGGCGGCGGCGCGATTGCCGCGGACGAATATAATGGCTTCGGGACCGCGACCGGGGTCGCTTTCGATCATGCCAGTGAAAGCCGCTGGGGCGGTGTGGCCGGCGCCGGCGTCGAATACGGCTTCCTGCCGAACTGGTCGGTCGCCGTTGAATATGACCATTTGTTCATGGGCAATGCCAGCAACAACTTCTTCTCGACGGGATTGGGAGCGGCCAACACAGTGCCCGCTGGCGGGCTCGAGCGGGTCGTCAACATTCATCAGGATCTCGACATGGTCACCGCACGGATCAACTACCACTGGGGTGCCCCGGCGATCTCGCGATACTGATCGGAACCGCTGTTTTCAGATCTGGACCGCTGACGAAAGACGCGGCCTGCGCCGATGCATCGTTGCCTGGCATGGCGCGAGCCAGCTTGCTTCGTAGCCAGCCCTCATTGATCCCTGATAACCCGCCCCGCTGCAGGATGCGCAACCGCGCTTCCAGCTCGGCTCGATAACAGCGCAGGCTTTCGGCGACGGCTGGATCGAGTTCACGACTGAGCAGCTTGCCGCACTCCGCGATGCCTTCGCGCAGATCCTGTTCCGCATCGCCGCCATCACGCATCGCGTTCCGCCTCCGACCGTCGAACAACGACGCGGCACGACAGCGCGTTTCAGCAGGTGATCCCCGAGATCGGCCTCCTGGTTAACACATCGCAAACGAACTCAACGCTGGGCCGGTCCGCGCCGATGGTCGGGTCGCCGCGCCAGCACGCGTTCGCCGGCTGCGGTCAGGGCACCCAGGGTCTTGTTGCCGCGCCGGGCGCAGCGGATGATCCTGGTCGCGACCAGCTTGCGCAACGCGTGGTCCCCGCCATCCAGCCTGCGTTGGCAGACTCTTTCCAGTGCAACATTCATGTTCGCAACTGTTCGTGTGTCAAAGCCGTCCTCGATCATGCGTCCAAGCTCCGCGGTGGATTGCAAAGGCATAGCGATGGTCACAAGCAAGCCGGCTTCCGACAAGGGTTCCAACCTGTGCAAAACGGGCAACACCCGGCGTGTTCCGTCATCCGGAACCGGAGTTCCGACTCCACACCGTTCATGATGCGCGCTTATGGTTGGGTCGATCCGGGGCGGTGCGGCTTTTTCATCTCGGAAGAATTTTGAGCCCGGCGGCCGCTGACGATTTCGTCAGCGGCCTTTTTATTGGCGCGCCGGCACGCCGCAAACACCATCAGCAGAAGCGAGGCCTGAATTGGACCTGGTTATCAGCTCGTTGCCGTCGCGATCTCGCGTGGAGCGGCCAAACCAGGGTCGTCGGACGTCATTCGGGCGCGCCGCCATCGCTCGATGGGACGTTCGACGTAGATCACGAGACAAGCGGCGCCGACGACCGAGACGATAGCCGGAAGCAGTCCGGGATATTGCGGCCAGGGCACCGGCAGGAAGTCGCGAATGAACAGCATGATCGGCCAATGCGCCAAATAGAGGGGAAAGGACATATCCGCCAGAAAGCGATCGACCTTCCACGATCGCGTGAGCGCGAACACGTGAGGAAGCAACGCCGCGAAGGCGAAGAGATAGACAAACGAATTCACAAAGCCGCGGATCAGGTCGAATTCCAGCACCGTGCCGACAACGACGGCAAGGATGAGACAGGAGGCGATCCTGCCTGGCTGCCACGGCAGCAGTCGTGAAATCCGGTACGTAGCGACGCCCAGCAGGAAGAGCCCGATCTCAAACGGAAAAAACCGGTAGTTCCAGGGGTCGACATCGTGCCCCATCGCATACCAGGTGAACCGCGCGACGAACGACGCGGCAATGATCGCGAAGATCGTGCGCAGCCTCGCATTCACGAGAAACGGCGCCAGCAGATAGAACGTCAATTCCAGTTCGAGGGTCCACGCCGGACCGAGCGTCAGGGTTCGCCATACCGAGTATGGCGATGCGACATAGTCCATCGTGTAGTGGAGCGTGCCGCCATAGTGGAATTCGAGCCAGTACGCCTGCGCCGAACCGAAGATGAAGAAATTGGTGAAAATCTCGTAGAGGATGAGTCCGTGCGGCGGCGGATAGGTGAAGTAGGCGACCCAATGCTTGGTCAGCAGCTTGGCAGTGACCGCCACGACGATCGATATTCCGAGCACGGCCCAATAGAGAAAGTAAATTCGGGCGGCGCGGTTGGTGTAGAACAGGAAAAGGCCGTTGGGATGGCTCTTGTACTTGTTGTCCCACACGAGCGCGATCAGAAATCCCGAGATGATGTAAAACGACTGCACCGCGAGCAGGCTGCCGAGACCGACCGTGTAGGGAAGGTTGCCGACATGCGCCCCAACCACCGCGAATGCCAGCAGAAAACGAATGAGTCCCAAAACCTGATTCCCCGCCCGGGACCAACCTCAATCGCCGACGTTTCCCGCACGCATTGACGACGCGCCGCCGGCAAACCCGCGCCAAAACAACCGGCGATGCTGAACGATCCGAAGACTACCATCGCGGGACTCGTGCAGCAATATGGCGGCAGGCGGCCAAATAGCGGCGTCATCGGAGCAATTTTCCGGAAAGGTGGACACCGGCTCGCGTGAAGAAAATGCGGCCGATGATCAGTGTTTTTCCGAAGCTTTCCGGATCTCTTCGCAGGGGATGCCGACCGTGTAGACATGAATGTCTGCGACCATGCAGTGCTCGGGCTTGAGCGCGAGCAGTTCGCCTGCCTCCTGGCTGTCGAGTGGCCGGGAGAACCTCACCACGATGCAGGGGTATTCGGCGGCAAGCTTTGTATAGTTCAGTGGCTTGAAATTCCTGGTCAGCACCTTGGTGTAGAAATCCTGGTCCAGCAGTGGCGTGCCGTAGGTTCGCGCGTAGGCTTGCGAAAACCGGTCGACCATTTCAGGCGTACCCAGTGTCATATCAGCGCCATGATTCATTTCGTTTTCCGGCGCGCGCACGAACATGCTGGACACGTCGGCGCAAGCGGGGCCGGCCGTCACCACAGCCTTCGACAGCCTTGCTCCCATCTCGTTCAGGGCAAGCCAGCTGGCCGCCTGGGTCTGGATTTCGAGCAACGTCGTCGCAATCAGGACGATGCAGATCAGGCCGGCAGCGCCGTTGAGCAGGCGCGGCGACAGGGCGGGCCACAATCTCCGAGTCTCGATCACGGTCAGGACCAGGACGCCTCCGGTCAGCACCCAGGAGGCAAGCATGTAGTGCAGGGCGAAATGCTTGGAGGTCGCCACCAGTTGCGCCGCAAAGACGAGAAAGGTCGCGAGCAGCGTCAGGCTCACCGGATCGGTGTAACGACGGCTGGTCGCCAGTTGCCCCAGCGCCACAACCGCCCCGGTCACGAACACCGCGAAGACGATCGGAGCTCCCT
>NZ_JBAURI010000066.1:0-4588 GCF_049581145.1 Bradyrhizobium sp. | reverse complement strand
GCGCTCAGGGTATCGTGCGGCGAAGTGAAGGGCGATCGCGCCACCGACGGCGATGCCGGCAAGCGCGACCTGGCCCGCAACCCCGATTGCATCGAGCAGCGCGGCGATATCCCCGGCCATGGTATCGAGGCCAAGCTCGCCGCGCGCCTTCTGCGACATGCCAGCCCCGCGGGTGTCATAACGCAGGACGCGGCGGGATTCGGCGAACCGCGGCGCGAGTTCGTCAAAGCTTTCGAGCGAGCCACCCATTTCGTGCACCAGCACCAATGTGCGGTCGCCGCTGCCGCTCAGCTCGTAGCGCAGGCCAACGCCATCCAGTTCAATGAAATCCATGCCGCGCCCTCCCGGCTGATTTTTATTGTTTTCGGACCCATCCGTAGGTGACGGCTCGTCAGGCCCGCGATCCGCGTGCTGACGATATTGGAGGCGACACGAATTCCAAATGAAATTCCGGGAAGTCCGGGCATTCCTCCCATCTGCCCGCAGAAGGCTGGCCGCAGCCGTTGCATCGCGCGCGACCCGCGGCGTTCTAGCTCGCCGTCGCCTCCCAGCTGCCGCGCGGCGTTCACCGGAGCCGGATGCGGCGTTCGGCCTGAAGCCAGTCAGGACTGCTCCATGATGATCCCTGGGACAATCGGGGAGGCATCGGCGAACAAATCGACCTCGGGTCGGAGCGGCAACTTCTCCGGTTCATCGTTGCCAATTGCCTCCCGCTCTGCCATAAGCGCAGCCTTCCGTTGCCCGGCTGATTAAGGGCTGCCGTGGCGACGATTTTGTGCGGGTTCTTTCCCAGACGGAAAAACCAGAGCACTTTCAACGCTCTAACGAGCATTTTAGCCGCGAGAACGCCGCTTTCGGCGCGTTTGTCCGTGGCTTTGAGGAGAGCCAAATGCCCAAGCTGAAGACCAAGTCAGGCGCCAAAAAGCGCTTCAAGGTGACTGCCACCGGCAAGGTGATGCATGCCCAGCGCGGCAAGCGCCACGGCATGATCAAGCGGACCAAGAAGCAAATTCGTCAGCTCCGGGGCACCCGCGTGCTGTTCAAGACCGACGGCGATAACATCAAGAAATACTTCCTGCCGAACGCCTGATCGCGTCCGCGATTGCAAGCCGGGCCGCGTCCGCGCGGCTGATCCGTCACCTCTTCATCTTCAAGGACAACAGTCATGTCTCGCGTCAAACGCGGTGTGACCTCTCACGCCAGACACAAGAAAGTCTACAAGGCCGCCAAGGGATTTTCCGGCCGCCGCAAGAACACCATCCGCGCCGCCAAGGCCGCCGTCGACAAGGCTGGTCAATACGCCTTCCGCGATCGCAAGCGCAAGAAGCGGACCTTCCGCGCGCTCTGGATCCAGCGCCTCAACGCCGCAGTACGTCCGTTCGGCATGACTTACAGCCGCTTTATCGACGGCCTGTCCAAATCGGGCATGACGGTGGACCGCAAGGTGCTGTCGGACCTCGCTATCCATGAGCCCGCGGCGTTCGAAGCCATTGCTACGAAGGCCAAGGCGGCGCTGGCGGCCTGAACGCCTGCGGGGCGATCATTTCGTCTCGATCGCCCGGCGTGAACAACGCCGGGCGATCTCGGCGTAAGACGTGTTGCCGAATTCGCAAGCCTCGAACAGCCTGATCGCGCGCTCGCCCCCGGGGCGCGGCGCTGATCGCGCGGGCGATCTCGTCCGATGTGATCGGTTTGTCGCGGCAGAAGGCGGCGAGCACGGTTCAACGCCGCCAAATGCCGGCTTCGGCTTGACGTTTCGGCCTTGACGTTTCGGCCCCGAGACAGCGACAACTCGGCCACGTCAGCCGCCTCACAGAAGCCAGAGATTAAAGCCGTGTCCGACCTCGCAACGCTCGAAAAGTCCATCCTTGCGCAGATTGCCGCCGCGGGCGATGAGCCCGCCCTGGAGGCCGTGCGCGTCGCCGCGCTGGGCAAGAAGGGCTCGATCTCGGCCCTGCTCGCGACACTCGGCAAGATGTCGCCGGATGAGCGCAAGACCCAAGGCGCCGCGATCAATCTCGCCAAGGACAAGGTCACCCAGGCACTCGGCGCGCGCCGTGAGCTGCTGCGATCGGCCGCCCTCGACGCACGCCTGGCGAGCGAGACCGTCGACGTCACGCTGCCGGTGCGAGACCCCGTCGTCGAGCAAGGCCGGGTCCATCCGCTCAGCCAGGTGCTGGACGAGCTGACGACGATCTTTGCCGACATGGGCTTCTCGATCGCCGAAGGCCCGGACATCGAGACCGACGATTACAACTTCACCAGGCTGAATTTCCCAGAGGGCCACCCGGCGCGGGAAATGCATGACACCTTCTTCTTCCAGCCGAAGCCGGACGGTTCGCGCATGCTGCTGCGTACCCACACCTCGCCGGTGCAGGTGCGCACCATGCTGACCCAGAAGCCGCCGATCCGCGTGATCTGCCCGGGCCGCACCTACCGGATCGATTCGGATGCGACCCACACACCGCAGTTCCACCAGGTCGAAGGCCTCGTGGTCGACAAGGGCTCGCATCTCGGTCATCTCAAATGGATTCTGCACGAGTTCTGCAAGGCCTTCTTCGAGGTCGATCACCTCAACATGCGCTTCCGGCCGTCGTTCTTCCCGTTCACCGAGCCGTCGCTCGAGGTGGACATCCAGTGCCGGCGCGACAAGGGCGAAATCCGCTTCGGCGAGGGCGAGGACTGGCTGGAGATCCTGGGCTGCGGCATGGTGCATCCGAACGTGCTGCGCGCCTGCGGCATCGATCCGGACCAATATCAGGGCTTTGCCTGGGGCATGGGCATCGATCGCATCGCGATGCTGAAATATGGCATGAGCGATCTCCGCCAATTGTTTGAGAGTGACGTGCGCTGGCTCTCGCATTACGGCTTCAAGCCGCTCGATATCCCCTCGCTTGCCGGAGGGCTCAGTTCGTGAGTCTCGCGACCACCGCCGTTGCGGCGAGAGCCCCGACCCTAACCCTCCCCCGCGAGCGGGGGAGGGAGCAGACTTGATCGCGGGGAAACAGCGTCCATGAAGTTCACCCTGTCCTGGCTGAAGGAACATCTCGACACCGACGAACCGGTGGAGAAGCTCGCCGACAAGCTCACCATGATCGGGCTCGAGGTCGAGCACATCGAGGACAAGGCCAAGGCCTTGGCGCCGTTCACGATCGCGCGGGTGATTTCGGCCGAGCAGCATCCGAATGCCGACCGTCTGCGGATTTGCATGGTCGATACCGGCGACGGTGCCAGCCCGGTGCAGGTGGTCTGCGGCGCGCCGAACGCGCGCGCGGGCCTCGTCAGCGTATTCTCGCCACCCGGCACCTTCATTCCCGGCAAGAATATCACGCTCGGCGTCGGCACCATCCGCGGCGTCGAAAGCCGCGGCATGCTGTGCTCGGAAGCCGAGCTTCAGCTTTCGGAGAATCACGACGGGATCATGGAGCTGCCGGCGGATGCGCCGGTCGGAAAGGCTTATGCCGCGTGGGCCGGCCTCGGCGATCCCACCTTCGAGATCAACCTGACGCCGAACCGGCCGGATTGCACGGGGGTGCACGGCATCGCACGCGACCTGTCGGCCGCCGACATGGGCAAGTTCAGGGACCCCGGCATCAAGCCGGTGAAGGGCGAGTTCCGCTGCCCGGTGAACGTGACCGTGGAAGACGAAAGCCTGTGTCCGGGATTCGCACTGCGGCTGGTGCGCGGCGTCAAGAACGGCGCCTCGCCGCAATGGCTGCAGAAGCGCCTGACCTCGATCGGGCTGCGTCCGATCAACGCGCTGGTCGATATCACCAACTTCATGACCTTCGATCGCGCGCGGCCGCTGCACGTCTTTGACGCCAAGAAGGTCGGGGGCAATCTCGTCGTGCGCCGCGCCCAAGATGGCGAGACGCTGCTCGCGCTCGACGGCCGCACTTATGCACTCGACCACAACATGTGCGTGATCGCGGACGATCACGGCGTCGAATCGCTGGCGGGCATCATGGGCGGCGAGGCCTCGGGCTGCGACGAGGGCACGACCGACGTGCTGATCGAATCGGCGTTGTGGAACGAAATCAACATCGCGCAGACCGGCCGCAAGCTCGGTATCAATTCGGATGCGCGCTATCGCTTCGAGCGCGGCGTCGACCCCGCCTTCATGGTTCCCGGGCTCGAACTTGCGACCCGCATGGTGATGGAACTATGCGGCGGCACGGCGTCGGAAACGATCGTGGTCGGCAACGCCCATGGCGATGACCGCGTGATCGATTTTCCGCTTGCCGAGGTGAAGCGGCTCGCCGGCATCGACGTGCCGCTGCCGGAGATGCGCAGTATCTTGAGCCGGCTCGGTTTCATGATGGCCGGCACCGGCGCAACGATGAAGGTCGCAATTCCCTCCTGGCGCTCCGACGTGCACGGCAAGGCCGATATCGTCGAAGAGATCGTCCGCATCGTCGGCGTGGACAAGGTGCCGGAAACGCCGTTCGAGCGCGGAGAGGCGGCGCGCAAGCCGGTGCTGACGCCAATCCAGCTGCGGACCCGCCGCGCCAAGCGCGCGCTCGCCGCGCGCGGCATGGTCGAGGCGGTGACGTGGTCGTTCATCGCAAGGCCTGCCGCCGAATTGTTC
>NZ_JBAURI010000065.1:0-2957 GCF_049581145.1 Bradyrhizobium sp. | reverse complement strand
GAGTAAATATGGGCTCTTCCTCGCCACCGCGATCGCAACGCGCAATCCCACCGTGATCGCCGCGATGGGAGCCGTCTCCGCCGAACATCTGTCATCGTCCGCGATGACGGCAGCAAAGGCTGTGGCCTCGGTGATGGCCATGAACAATGTCTATTATCGCTTCGTCCACCTTGCCTCGAACAAGGAGTACGGCGCGATGCCGGCGCGGCTGCGCATGAACGTGATCGGCAATCCCGGCGTCGACAAGGCGGATTTCGAGCTGTGGTCGCTCGCCGTATCGGCCATCAACGGATGCGGCGCCTGCATGGACGCGCATGAGAAGGCGCTGCAGGAAGCCGGCGTCACGGCGGCGGCGATCCAGACCGCCGTGCGTTTCGCCGCCATCATTCAGTCAGTCGCCGTGGCGATCGAGGCTGGCGCGACGACGGCGTCGCAGGCGGCCGAGTAACATCGAGTCCAACGTCGAATGAAAGGCCCGCGATACGTGTTGCGTATCGCGGGAACCCGTTTGGCTAGCCGAATTTGAACAGCACGCCGTAGCCGCCGCGCGGATAACTCCACTCGATGTCGCCGCTGGCCTCGCCGATCACTCGGCACGTGCCGCACTCGATGCAGCCATCGACCGCGATTTCGACCTGGCCCTGGTTGTTGAGCTCATAACAGCGCGCAGGGCAGGCCTTGAGCAGCGCCAGCAGTTCCGGCGACGGCTTGCTATGCGGCCGTACCTTGATGTGTGCCCGGCCGGCATCGACCAGATAGCGATTGTAGAACAGCTTGTCCTCGACCCTCACGGATGGCTCGGCACTCATGGTTCAGTCTCCCTGGTTCAATATTGAAGCTGTGCTCATTGTCAGCGCCAGGCACGGGCGAGACGGAAGGCGTCGCCGAACAGCCCGGTCCAGGACCGCGCACGGACGAAGGATCGCAGCGTCAGGCGCTCCTTCTCGACCTTGGGCGTTCCATCCACCCGCAGGAAATTCTGCATCGCCTTTGAGACGAGCTGCGGATAGGTCAGGAAGAAGTTCTGCGACTGGATGTGCATCAATGCAGGCATATCCTTGTATTTCTTCAGATCCTTGATGACGAAGGAGCCATCCAGCATCTTCTTGTAGAGCGCCAGATTATCCGCCGTCATCGGGTCGCGCCGCGACTTGATCTGAAAGATCGCTTCGGCCGCGATCCGGCCCGAAGTCATCGCTAGATTCGACCCCTCGCGATGGATGGCATTGTTGAGTGCCGCTGCGTCACCGACGACCAGCCAGCCCTCGCCGTAGAGCTGCGGGATCGCCTTGAAGCCGCCCTCGGGAATCAGGTGAGCGGAATATTCCTTGACCTCCGAGCCTTCGATCAGCGGCGCCACCGAAGGATGACGCTTGAAGCGATCGAGCAGGCCATACGGCGTCTCGCCGGTACGCTGGAAATCGGCGACCAGGCAGCCGATGCCGAGCGACACGCATTCCTTGTTGGCGTAGATGAAGCCCATGCCGGTCATGCCGCGCGAAATGGTGCCGGCGGCCTCGATCACGGTGCCTTCATCGCCCTTGAGATTGAAGCGGGCTTCAATGGTTTCGCGCGGCAGGAAATGCATTTCCTTCACTGCGAGCGCGACCTTGTCGGCCTCCGGGCGCTCGCGCAAACCGGCGCGGGTTCCGAGCAGGCCGTTGACGCCTTCGGCGAGCACCACGACGTCGGCGTGGATTTCGCCGTTCTCGCGGTCGGTCCGCACGCCAATCACGCGGCCATAGGCGTCCTGCACCAGTTCGGTGACGGTGGTTTCGCACAGCACGGTTGCGCCGGCCTCGCGCACCTTGGACGAGAACCACTTGTCGAACTGGGCGCGGATGATGGTGTAGCGGTTGGGCTTCTCCTCGTTGAAATCATCGGAGCGGTAGTGCAGCCCGACATGCGAGCGGTCGTCCATCATCCAGAAGCGCTGCTCGACCAGGTGACGCTCCAGCGGCGCGTCCTCGCGGAAATCGGGGATCAGCTTCTCGAGCATGTCGGCATAGAGAATGGCGCCCTGGACGTTCTTGGAGCCGGAATACTCACCGCGCTCCAGCTGCAGCACCTTCAGCCCGCGCTGCGCCAGCGTGAGTGCGGCCGCGTTGCCGGCCATTCCGGCGCCGACGACGATCGCGTCGAACTTCTCTTCGATCATGATCTCCTCCTCTAGCTTGCGATACGGTCGCGCGAGTGCGGCGACAGCCGCAGGCGAAATGCCGTGGTCAAAGACGGCAGCAGCCGGATCGCGTCCGTGACGATGCCGATATGGGCGAACTCGAAAATCGGCGCGTTCCTGTCGGTGTTGATGGCGACGATCAGATCGGCGCCTTCGACGCCGACCCGGTGCTGGATCGCGCCCGAGATGCCGGCGGCGATATAGAGTTTTGGCCTGATGGTCTTTCCGGTCTGGCCGATCTGGCGATCGGAGCTGACCCAGCCCTTCTGCACCAGCGGCCGCGAACAGCCATATTCCGCGCCGAGCACGGAGGCGAGCTGGCGGACCAGTTGGAAATTCTCCGGCGAGCCGAGCCCGAGCCCGCCCGCCACGACCACATCGGCATAGGCGAGATTGGACTTAGCGGAATCGCGATCCGGCAGGAACGACAGCACCTTGGTAACGATGTCGGCTTCGACGAGGCCGAGCGGATGGCGGATGACGCGGCCGAGATCGCGCGCGGCGCGCTCCGGCATCGGCATCACGCGCGGCCGCACGGTGGCCATCTGCGGCCGGTAGTTCAGCGTATAGATCGTGCAGAGCAGCGATCCGCCGAAGGTCGGGCGCGTGGCGGCGAGCGAGCCGTCGGTGTCGACGTCGAGCTCGGTGCAATCGGCGGTCAAGCCGGTGAGCAGCGTAGTCGCCACCGATCCCGCGAGATCGCGGCCGAGCGTGGTCGCGCCCAGCAGCAGGATCTCGGGCTGATAGGTGTTGACCACGTCGGTCAGCGCCTTGGTGT
>NZ_JBAURI010000064.1:0-8390 GCF_049581145.1 Bradyrhizobium sp. | reverse complement strand
CAGCATTGCAGGAGCTCGGCTCGGATGCAATCGGGCAGGCCTTTGTCACGGCGACCGTCACCGTGTGGGACGACGACCCTCGTGTGGCGGATGAGAAGCTGCGGCTGGTCGAGAAGGTCATCCAGGGCCGCGACTTCACCTGCATGGCCGAAAGCGTCAACGCGGTGGAAGCCTGGCTCGGATCGTTGCCCGGCCATGTCTACGCCAACGTTCGTCAGCCGCCGGTCTCGACGCTCAATCTCGCGCATATGATCCCGCTGTCGGCGGTCTGGGCGGGCCCCGCGCGGGATGAGCATTTTGGTGCGCCGGCATTGTTCTTTGCCCGGACCGAGGGGGCGACGCCATTTCGATTCTCGCTTCATGTCGGCGATGTCGGCCATACCTTGGTGGTGGGTCCGACCGGCGCCGGCAAGTCGGTCCTGTTGGCGTTGATGGCGCTGCAGTTCCGCCGTTATCCGGATGCCCAGGTCTTCGCCTTCGATTTCGGCGGCTCGATCCGCGCGGCCTCACTTGCCATGGGTGGCGATTGGCATGACCTCGGTGGCGCGCTGTCGGACGACGCCAGCGAACCAGTTGCGCTGCAACCTTTAGGCTTGATCGATGATGCCGCGGAACGTGCCTGGGCCGCGGAATGGATCGCCAATATCCTCAAGCGCGAAACCATCGTCGTCACCCCGGAGGCAAAGGATCACCTCTGGTCGGCTCTGACTTCACTGGCGTCGGCGCCTGCTGCGGAACGCACGCTGACTGGCCTGTCGGTGTTATTGCAGTCGCAGACGCTCAAGCGCGCGCTGCAGCCCTATTGCCTCGGCGGTCCCTTTGGCCGTCTCCTCGATGCGGAGGCCGAGCGGCTGGGCGAGGCCGACGTGCAGGCCTTTGAGACTGAGGGCCTGATCGGCACCTCCGCCGCGCCCGCAGTGCTCGCCTATCTCTTCCATCGCATTGAAGGCCGGCTTGATGGCCGGCCGACCTTGCTGATCGTCGACGAAGGCTGGCTTGCGCTGGATGACGAGGGTTTTGCCGGGCAATTGCGCGAATGGCTGAAGACACTGCGCAAGAAGAATGCCTCCGTCATCTTCGCCACCCAATCGCTGTCGGACATCGACGGCTCCGCGATCGCACCCGCCATCATCGAGAGCTGCCCGACGCGGCTGTTCCTGCCGAATGAGCGGGCGATCGAGCCGCAGATCACGGCGATCTACCGGCGTTTTGGCCTCAACGACCGCCAGATCGAGATCCTCGCCCGCGCCACGCCGAAGCGTGACTACTACTGTCAGTCGCGGCGGGGCAATCGACTGTTCGAGCTTGGTCTGGGCCCCGTCGCCCTTGCCTTTACGGCTGCGTCCTCGAAGGCGGATCAGGCTGATATCCAGCAGATCGTTACCAAACATGGACGCGAGGGTTTTGTTGCCGCCTGGCTGCAACACCGCGGGCTCTCCTGGGCTGTGGATATCATCCCGGATCTTCCCGCAGAGAGCCATAAATCATGAGCCGGTTCAGCCGCCTTACTGCGGTCGGTGCCGTCGCGCTCGCCGTCAGCTTCACGGTGCCGCCGTCTTTGGCGCAGGTCGTCGTGTTCGACCCGAACAATTATGCGCAGAACGTGCTGACGGCCGCGCGCGCGCTGCAGCAGATCAACAACCAGATCACGTCGCTGCAGAACCAGGCGCAGGTGCTGATCAATCAGGCGAAGAATCTGGCCAACCTGCCATTTTCGTCGCTGCAGCAGCTGCAATCCTCGATTCAGCGCACCCAGCAGCTTCTCAGCCAGGCGCAGCGTATCGCCTACGACGTCGGGCAGATCAATAACGCGTTCTCCACGACCTACGCTCCGGCTTCGACGTCCGCATCCAGCCAGACGCTGATAGCGAACGCACAGGCGCGCTGGCAGACCTCGGTTGCGGCGTTGCAGGATGCTTTGCGGGTGCAAGCCGGCGTCGTCGCCAATCTCGATACCAACCGCACCCAGATGTCGGCACTTGTGACCTCGAGCCAGTCCGCGACGGGAGCGTTGCAGGCAACGCAAGCCGGTAACCAGCTGTCTGCTTTGCTGGCCCAGCAACTTGCCGATCTCACCGCGACGGTCGCAGCCCAAGGGCGCGCGCAGAACCTGGAAGCCGCGCAGCGTACCTCCGCGCAGGACCAGGGCAGGGAGCAGCTTCGGCGCTTCCTGACCCAGGGTGCCGGTTATCAACCCACCACCGTTCAGATGTTCCATTGATGAGCTCTTATCTCGTTCCGGAAAAGATCGCGCGGGTCGCCGCAGTCGTGTTCGTCACACTCGCTTCCGCGCTAGTCGTGTTCCAGACTCGACGCGGCGAAGACAGGGCCGTCCTGGCGCCAGTCGAGCGCGGCGAACCAGAGCCTCTTATCGGTGCACTCAGGCGCTGTCGAACGATCACGTCGGACGACACCGCAGGTCTCGACGCCTGCCGCCGCGTATGGGCCGAGAACCGTCAACATTTCTTCGCCTCGGCGAAATCGACCGAGTTGCCAACTCAGCCAGCGTCCAATGCGCCTGCGGGGCTGCCGAAGAGCCAGGACCAAGCGCCGCCGCGTGAGGTCGACCAGGGGAGGACCCGGTGATGGGTGGGACCGGCGTCGTCGACCGTTTCCTCGAGGTTTTTACCCGTTACATCGACTCGGGCTTCGGCCTGCTCAATGGCGAGGTCGCATTCCTGGCGACGACACTCGCCGCCATCGACATTACGCTCGCGGCCATATTCTGGAGCTGGTCGGCCGATGAGGACATCGTTGCCCGGCTGGCCAAGAAGGCCTTGTTCGTCGGTGTGTTCGCCTACCTGATCGGCAACTGGAACAATCTCGCCCGCATCGTCTTCGAGAGTTTCGCGGGTATCGGCCTGAAGGCCTCCGGCACGGGCATGTCGACGGCCGACCTCTTGAGCCCGGGGCGGGTCGCGCAGGTCGGAATCGACGCCGGCCGTCCGCTCCTGGCCTCGATCTCGGGCTTGATGGGCTACATCAGCTTCTTCGAAAATTTCATCCAGATCGTGGTGCTGTTGTTCGCCTGGATCGTGGTGCTGCTCGCCTTCTTCATCCTGGCGATCCAGCTCTTTGTGACGCTGATCGAGTTCAAGCTGACGACGCTGGCGGGTTTTGTGCTGATCCCCTTCGGCCTGTTCGGGAAGACGGCATTTGCCGCCGAGCGCGTCCTCGGCAACGTCATCTCATCGGGCGTCAAGGTTCTGGTGCTTGCCGTGATCGTCGGCATCGGTTCGACCCTGTTCTCGCAATTCACCATGGGATTTGGCGGCAATCAGCCCACCATCGAAGACGCCATGTCCATGGTGCTGGCGGCGTTGTCCCTCCTGGCGCTCGGCATCTTCGGCCCCGGGATTGCCAACGGCATCGTGTCAGGCGGTCCGCAGCTGGGCGCGGGTGCAGCCGTCGGGACCGGTGCTGCGGCCGGTGGCATCGTTGCTGCCGGTGTCGCCGGCACTGGTCTGGCCGCGGGCGGAATGCTGGCTGGCGCGGCGCGTGGCAGCGCTTCGCTCGCCTCCGCTGCTTCCAATGTCAGCAGTCGCGGACGCCGTGCGGCGGGTGAGACGGCATCGAATGCCGGTAAGGCCGGGCAGGGCGGAGCTTCCGCGGGCACATCATCCGAACCGCCGGCCTGGGCCGCGCGCATGAAGGCATCGCGGACGGTGAGCCGGGGTGTGTCCGCGGCAACCAATGCGGTGCGCTCCGGCGATCACGGTGGGGGCGGCGCTTCCGTCGACCTTTCTGAACGGGAGCGGTGATGTTCAAACGACCTTCCGTGCGCTACGGCCGAACGCCCGCGCCAGAAACCCCTTATCAGAAGGCCGCGCAAGTCTGGGACGAGCGGATCGGCTCGGCCCGCGTGCAGGCCAGCAATTGGCGATTGATGGCGTTCGGTTGCCTGCTGCTGTCAGCCGGCCTCGCATCCGCGCTCGTCTGGCAATCCATTCGCGGCACCGTGACGCCGTGGGTGGTGCAGGTGGATCGCCTCGGCGAGGCCCAGGCCGTGGCGCCGGCCGATGGCAGCTACCAGCCGAGTGATCCACAGATCGCATTTCACCTGGCGCGGTTCATCGAGGATGTCAGGGGACTGCCCACCGACGCCATCGTGCTGCGCCAGGACTGGCTGCGGGCCTATGATTTCACGACGGATCGCGGCGCCGCGGCCCTGAATGAATATGCCCGCTCCAACGACCCCTTTGCCAGTCTGGGCAAGCTGCAGATTTCGGTCGAGGTCTCCAGCGTCATCCGGGCCTCGCCGACCTCGTTTCGCGTAGCCTGGATCCAGCGCACTTACGAGAACGGCAGCTTGAGTTCGACCGAGCGCTGGACCGCCATCCTGACCGTCGTGATCGACACGCCGCGCGACGCCGATCGTCTGCGGAAAAATCCGCTTGGGGTCTACGTCAACGCCATCAACTGGTCGAAGGAGTTTTGACGGTGAAGCAATCGCACAACGCTACCTTGCCGGCTCTCGCTCTTTCGCTCTCGGTGGTCGCGGGTTGCACCATTCCGCTGAAACCGCCGCCGGCGATTTCCTATGACGAGGACGCACAGCCCGCCGTCCAGCTTGCCGATCCGCCAAAGCCGGTCGAGATCGTCGAGATGCCAAAGCTGCTGCCGCTTCCCGGGCAGCTCAAGCCGCTGCACGGAGCCAAGTCGAAGCCGGAATCCGCCGATCCCCGCCAGCGCGTTGAAAAGGCCAACGCGGCTGCTCGCGTGCAGCCGACCCGCAATGGCTATATCAACGCCGTTCAGGTCTATCCGTTTGCGCCAGGGGCGCTTTATCAAGTCTACGCGGCGCCGGAGCAGATCACCGACGTTGCCCTGCAAGAAGGCGAGCAACTCGTTGGTTCCGGACCGGTCGCGGCTGGCGATACCGTGCGCTGGATCATCGGCGATACCGAGAGCGGGACAGGTGCCACCAAGCGCATCCACATCCTGATCAAGCCGACCAGGCCAGATCTCACCTCCAATCTCGTCATCAATACCGACCGCCGCACCTATCTCCTGGAGCTTCGTTCCGCGGAAAAGACCTACATGGCGTCCGTGTCCTGGCAGTATCCGGAGGATCAACTGATTGCGCTGCGCCGGCAGAACGCCAGCGCGGATGCCGCAGCGCCCATCGAGACCGGCGTCGATATCTCACGGCTGCGGTTCCGCTACGCAATCGAGGGCGACAATCCGCCCTGGCGCCCGGTCTCTGCATTCGACGACGGTGCGAAGGTCTATATCGAGATGCCCAGCGGAATCGGGGAAGGAGAGGCGCCGCCTCTGTTCGTCATAGGTCCCGAAGGCGATGGTCAACTCGTCAATTATCGCGTCCGGCAGAACTACTACATCGTCGACCGCCTGTTCGCCGCCGCCGAGCTTCGTATGGGCGGCGAGCATCAGGAGACCGTTCGAATCAGCCGGGTCGACGGGAGGGCCCGGTGAGCGGGGAGGAGAAAAGCGCTATTCGCCCTGGCGCTGAAAATGAACCCGGCCGATCGGAAACCATGCGCCTTGGCGCCGAGCGTCCACGCGTCACAAGGCTTTCCAGGAAGGTTCTGGCTGGCGCGGCGGCTATCGGATTGGCCACCATCTTCGGAGCGACGTTGTGGGCGTTGCAGACCAATCGGTCGTATACAACTGCGCCATCAGAGCTCTTCACGACAGACCATCACAATGTTGCCGACGGTTTGGAACGTTTGCCGCGTGATTACGCCGGCGTACCCCGCCAGGTGCCATCGCTCGGGCCGCCATTGCCGGGCGATCTCGGACGGCCGATCGTGAACGCGCAAAAAGCTCCCTCTGCGGGCACAGCAGCGACCGATCCCGAGCAGCAACGTCTCGATCAGGAAGTCGAAGCAGCCCGCCTGAGCCGATTGTTCGCCTCGACCAGTGTCCGGGAGGTGGCATCCTCGATCGCACAAGCTGCCTCGGTCGGTGCCTCGGCAATCGCACCCAACCAGACGAGCCAGCCGGCACAGCCGGCCTCAGACAATGCGTTCGCGCAGAACGGTCAGGACCGCAAACTCGCTTTCGTCAATGCGTCAGTCGATACCCGCACCACAAGCCCGGATCGTGTCGCCGCACCCGCGTCAACCTATGTCGTGCAGGCCGGCAATATCATTCCCGCGGCGCTGATTACGGGGATCCGCTCGGATCTGCCCGGCCAGATCACGGCCCAGGTGACCGAGAACGTTTTCGACAGCGCAACCGGGCGTTTCCTTCTCGTGCCGCAGGGGACCCGGCTGATAGGTATCTATGATAGCCAGGTTGCGTTCGGGCAGTCGCGTGTGCTGCTGGTCTGGACACGCCTGATCATGCCGAGCGGCCGCTCGATCGTGCTGGAGCGTCAGCCTGGTGCCGATACCGCGGGCTATGCAGGGCTTGAGGACGAGGTCGACAATCATTGGGGTGCCCTCTTCAAGGCTGCGCTCCTATCCACCTTGCTTGGCGTCGGCAGCGAACTTGGATCAACCACCGGCACGGGCAGCAATGCTGACGTCATTACAGCGCTCCGTCGAGGATCCAGCGACAGCCTGAACCAGACCGGACAGAAAGTCGTTCAACGCAATCTTGACATCCAGCCGACGTTGACGATCCGGCCGGGGTTCCCGGTCCGCGTGATCGTCAACCGGGACCTCGTCCTCGAGCCATACAGAGGGTAGGGAGAGGTGCGTGGCAAAACTTAAGCTCGGTGCTATCGCTGAGGATAAGCCGGTGAAGTTGACGGTCGAGCTTCCCGCACCGGTCCATCGCGATCTGCGAGGGACGCCTCATTGCGGTTTACGTCCCGGAGCAGCTTGTGCAGGAAGTTCAGCGCGGTCTGGGCAACCGGAGGGCGTCGCAGGAAATACTGCACCGAGCGGCACTGCGATATATCAAGGCGCTCAAGCAAGAGGAGCGAAGAAGACTGAGCGTGTCTCGGACAACGCAGCGGCAGGTTGCCGATTTTGAGCTGATGCAGGTCCGCGCCTTGAGCTATTGCTCCAGGCCATCTTCGACTTTCTTGGCGACCCAGATAGATATGATCGAGCAGGTCCGCTGCGATCTGGCACGGGCTTGAAGAACGCCGAGACCGGTCGGTTTTGGTGCTTGGATGGATATGAGGGTCTAGCGATAACTTTCTGCCGCGCGATCTGGCTCAGACGCCAGTTTGGCCTTCGCGGTGCCCCAGCGCAGGATGGCCGCATAGAGCGTATCCGGCTGGATCGGCTTGGTGAGGAAATCATTCATGCCGGCGGCGCGGCACTCTTCCCGCTGCCCCATCAGGGCGTTGGCGGTCAGCGCGATGATCGGCACGTCGTGCTCGGGGCCGGCCAGCGCGCGGATCGCCCGGGCCGCCGAGATGCCGTCCATCTCGGGCATCTGCATGTCCATCAGCACCAGGTCGTAGGATTTCTGCCGAACCGCGGCGACCGCCTCCTTGCCGTTGCAGACCAGGTCGGGCCGGAAATTCTGCCGTTCCAGCAGTTTGCATATCAGCTTGCGGATGATGAAGTTGTCCTCGGCGACCAGGATGTTGAGATTGGCGGCCTCCGGGTCGAGCGAGGGCGCGAGCGAGGGCGACATGATCTTCGGCGGCGCCTCGGCCGCACGGCACCGCAGCGTGAACCAGAATCTGCTGCCGCGTCCGATCTCGCTTTCGACGCCGATATCGCCGCCCATGGTCCGGCACAGCTGCCTGCAGATCGCGAGACCAAGTCCGGTGCCGCCATATTTCCGCGACACCGAGGTGTCGGCCTGCGTGAACGGGGTGAACAGCGACGCCTGGACCTCCGGAGGGATGCCGGCGCCGCTGTCGATGACGTCGATGCGAAGCTCGATCAGCCCGTTGGCTACGACGCGGTGCGACGCGGCGATCTCGACCGAGCCCTGGTCGGTGAACTTGATGGCGTTGCCGACCAGGTTGAGCAGGATCTGGCCAAGCCGGCTCGGATCGCCAGTCAGATGAGCCGGCATATCGTCACTGATGGAGGTCTTGAGCTGCAGGCCCTGCTCCCGCGCCTTGGGCGCCAGCAGCAGCGTGACCGCGTTGATCGAATGCCTGAGGCTGAACGGGATCGATTCCGGCTCGAACTGACCCGCCTCGAGCTTGGAAAAATCGAGGATGTTGTTGACGACGGTGAGCAGGTTGCGGGCCGATTCATGGGCGATGTTCGCCAGACTGCGCTGTTCGTCGTCGAGATCGGTCGCAGCCAGCAGGTCGATCATGCCCATCATGCCGGCCATGGGCGTGCGGACCTCGTGGCTCATCATGGCCAGGAAGTCGGACTTGGCCCGGCTGGCGGCTTCCGCGGCGTCCTTGGCGACGCTGAGCGCCTCGGTGGTCGCGATCAGCTCGCTCTTCTGCGCCTCGAGATTGTTACGTGCCTGGACCAGGTCGGAGAGCCGCTCCGCAA
>NZ_JBAURI010000063.1:0-7966 GCF_049581145.1 Bradyrhizobium sp. | reverse complement strand
GCCAGCGGACCGCGCGGAGCCGCCTCGCCATATTCGCGCAGCCGCGGGTGAATCTTCAGTGGGGGCGCGTCCGCCCATCGCGTACTGGCAGGGAGTTCCGCGTCGGCGTCGGTATTGAGCGAAAAATGCCGCGCCGGATTGAGCGCGAAGGCGGCGCGTGCCAGTCGATGCGCCTCAGCATCGCTGGCACAGCCGGCGAACCAGGTAGAGAGCATGCGGAAATCCGCGGAGCGATCGCTGCGGCCGCTACGGCGCTCGTTGAGCGCGGCAATCGCGCTCAAGAGCTGCGGGATGGCCGACCTTGCCCGTGCCCGCAGCAATTCGGCTTGCGAGGGCTCGTGACCGGTGCGGAAGAACCAGCCGCGCAGGCCCTTCCAGCGTTCGCGCCAGGCGTTCCAGGATCGCGCTTGCGCATCATCCCGATCCTGCGCGTCGCCGGGCGCGGCATCGCGCGCCTCGCGGGCGGCGACCTGTTGCAGCATGGCGTCGATGTTCGGCTCCAGGGCCAGCATCAGGCCGGCGATCATGTCGGAGCGGCGCACCAGATCGCCCATGAAGCGCTCCAGATAGTCGATCAGCCGGCGCTTGTAGCTCGCCACCGCGCCGGCCTCGGCCTGCTGCAGCTCGATGCTGCGCGCGACGCCGGCCATGAACGCCTGCGCGTTCTCGGCCAGGCCCTCGAAAACCCGCACCAGATCCCGCAGCGTCTCATGGACCTTGGCCGCATCCGGTACGGTCTCTTCCGCAAGCATCTTCAGCGCCTGCAGCCGGCTGGCGATGTCTTCGAGCGCGACCGTTTGCAGCTCGGCGCGGCGTTGCAGCGTCTGCACGAACAGCGCCAGCGCCGATTCGACGGCTTCGCCGCCCTGCGAAAGCCGATAGAGAAACCGCGCGCGATAGAAATCGCTGAGGCTCGACACCCGGGCCGTATCTGGCTGCGATTCAAGGTTGCCCCAGGCCGCAAGCTGGGTGAGTGCGGCGCTGACGTCTTCGATGCGGGGCGCAGCATCAGGCCAGCGGGCCTCGGCAAGCACCTCGTCGGGGCGCAGCTGCAGGCGATATTGCCGCTTGGCTGCGGCAAAGACGTCCATGATGCAACGATAGAACGCGGCTTTCTCGGCACTGACATGCCTGAACAGCTCGGCTGAATCGCTGACGACTCGCATTGGCTACTTCCCGAAGATTTTCCGTTAGAGGCTGGGGGGTCGCGGACCACACGTTAATGCATTTGCCGGCTCGTTGCAGCGAAATTGGATTTTCGTCCACCATTGCTGGCGCCGCCGAGATGCGCTTTCGCTTCGGTCAGACCCAGTTCTCAGCTCTGATTCCCGGCATGCGGCTGAACTCGCGCATATTGTTGGTCACACGATCAACTCCTCGCCTGCGGGCATGACCGCCAATCTGCATGTCGTGCGGGCCGCAGGGAGCTCCAGCACGCTCCACTTCCGCCCGAAGCCTGATCGAAGTTCTGCTCGGCCATCAGCACCGTCAGGCCGGCACGCAACATCACACAGACGATCGACGGACGCGCGCACGATCTGACGAGGCTTTCGCCTGCCGCGCACATCGTTGCGCCGCATGCCCGCCATGAAGGTGCGAGGATTTGTCGCCTTGCCGCTCCGTCGCAAATCGTGATCACCGCCGCCGGTCAATCTTGATCGAAATCAATACGCTGTGGCGCGCATACAAGATGATTCCCAGGTCAATTCCGCTCACCGGGAAACCTGATGAATTTTCATTCGCTGGCGTTTCGGCACGAACAGCCGCATCTGTTCCAGGCCGCGCCAAAGCCCTCGACGACCCATCGCGCGGTGCTGGCGCTTCTGCCGCTCGCGATCGGCATCGTCATGGCGCTATCGCCGCCGCCGCCAGGGCTGGCGCAGTATAGCTGGTGGTATCTGTCGCTGTTCGTTGCCGTCATCGCCGGGCTGATCGTCGAGCCGGTCCCTGCTGCTGCGGTCGGCTTTCTCGGAGTGACCGCGGCGGCGGTGCTGTCGCGCTTTGTGCTGTACTCGCCGGCGCAACTGGCTGCGGCCGGCTTCAATCCCAACAGCGCTGCGATCTCCTGGGCGCTCAGCGGCTTTTCCAATGCGACCGTCTGGCTGATCTTCTCGGCCTTCGTGTTTTCGCTCGGCTATGAGAAGACGGGACTCGGCAGGCGGATCTCGCTGTTGCTGCTGTCGCGCCTCGGCGGCCGCAGCCTGACGCTGGGCTACGCCATCATGCTGGCCGACCTCGTGCTGGCGCCGTTCACGCCGTCGAACACCGCGCGCAGCGGCGGCGCCATCTTCCCGGTGATCAAGAACATTCCGGAATTCTATCAGTCGAGGCCCAACGATCCGTCGTCGCGGCGCATCGGCAGCTACCTGATGTGGACGGCGATCGCCTCGACCTGCGTCACCTCTTCGATGTTCCTGACCGGTCTGGCGCCCAATCTCCTGGCCGTGGAGCTGGTGCAGAAGACGGCGCATGTCGAGCTCAGCTGGGCGCGCTGGTTCGTTGCCTTCCTGCCGGTCGCGCTGATTCTGCTGCTTTCGACTCCGGCGCTGGCCTATCTGCTCTATCCGCCGGAGATCAAGGTATGTCCTGAAGTGCCGGAATGGGCGCGCAGCGAACTCGGCAAGCTCGGTCCGGTCTCGGCCAAGGAGCTCGTGCTGATCGGCCTCGTGCTGCTGGCGCTGTCCCTGTGGATCTTCGGCGCGAGCTTCATCGATCCGACCACGGCAGCGCTGCTGGTGGTGGGATTATTGGTCGTGACCCGCACCATCGGCTGGTCCGATGTGCTGGACGACAAGCCGGCCTTCAACACCCTGATCTGGTTCGGCACCCTGGTGGCGCTGGCGGGCGGATTGGCGCAGACCGGCGTGGTGGCCTGGATGGCCGGTGAGGTCGGGCCGGTTCTTGCGACCTTGCCGCCGCTGGCTGGCCTGGTTGGGCTGATCGTGCTGTTCTTCCTGCTGCATTATCTGTTCGCCAGCGTGACCGCCCATGTCACGGCGCTGCTGCCGCTGATGCTGACGGTGGCTTCGAAAATCCCGGGCTTGCCGATGGACAAGGCGGCTCTCGCGCTGTGCCTGACGCTTGGAATCATGGGCATCATCTCGCCTTATGGCACCGGCCCGAGCCCGGTCTATGCCGGTAGCGGCTTTCTGCCGGGCTCGGATTACTGGCGTCTCGGGGCGATCTTCGGCGGCTACAATCTCGTGGTCTTCCTCGTGGTCGGCGTGCCGCTGCTGCTCTTCTTCCTCTGATCGGACAGCCCATGGAGCATTTTGACGCTGATATCCTGATCCTCGGCGCCGGCGGCGCCGGCCTCCGGGCAGCGATCGCCGCCGCCGAGGCTGCGCCGGATCTGACCATCGCGCTGGTCTCCAAGGTCTATCCGATGCGCAGCCACACGGTGGCGGCGGAAGGCGGCTCGGCCGGCGTGGTGCAGGCCCATGACAGCCTCGACAACCATTTCAACGACACCGTCTCCGGCGGCGACTGGTTGTGCGAGCAGGACGTGGTCGACTATTTCGTCGCGCACTGCACGCGCGAAATGGTGCAGCTCGAGCATTGGGGTTGTCCATGGAGCCGCAAGCCGGACGGCCATATCAATGTGCGCGCCTTCGGCGGCATGAAGATCGAGCGCACCTGGTTCGCCGCCGATCGCTCGGGCTTCCATATCCTCCACACCCTGTTCCAGACCTCGACCCGGTTTCCCTCCATCAAGCGCTTCGATGAACATTTCTGCGTCGATCTGCTGGTCGATGACGGCCGCGCCCAGGGCGCGGTGGTGCTGTCGCTGTCGACAGGTGAATTCACCGCGATCCATGCCCGCGCCGTGGTGCTCGCCACCGGCGGCGCCGGCCGCGTGTTCCGGCAGAACACCAATGGCGGCATCGTCACCGGCGACGGCATGGCGCTGGCCTACCGGCACGGCGTGCCGCTGCGCGACATGGAGTTCGTGCAGTATCATCCGACCTGCCTGCCCGGCACCGGCATTCTGATCACCGAGGCCTGCCGCGGCGAGGGCGCCTTCCTGCTCAACAAGGACGGTGAGCGCTATCTGCAGGATTATGGCCTCGGGCCGGCTGAGGCCAAGCCGCGCAACAAGTATATGGAGCTCGGGCCGCGCGACCGCCTCAGCCAGGCGTTCTGGCATGAAGAGCGCAAGGGCCGCACCGTCGCCACGCCGCAGGGCGATGCGGTGCTGCTCGATCTGCGCCATCTCGGGCCGGCCAAGATCAGGGAAAGGCTGCCGCTGATCGTCGATCTGGCCAGGGAGTTCATGGGCATCGACGCCACCCTTGCGCCGATCCCGGTGCGCCCGGCCGTGCACTACACGATGGGCGGCATCCTGGTGGATATCCGCACCGCTTCGCCGCTTCCAGGTCTGTTCGCTGCGGGCGAGTGCTCCAGCGTCGGCATCCACGGCGCCAATCGGCTCGGCTCAAACTCGCTTGCCGAACTCTCGGTGTTCGGCCGCGTCGCCGGCGAGCAGGCGGTCGAGTTCGCCCGCGGCAGTTCGGCGCCGCGCCGCTCGGACCAGGCCGCCAGCGTGGAAGCCACCGCCTTGGCGCTGCTCGACCAGAAAGGCTCCGGCGAACATCATGCCGCTTTGCGGGCCGAGATGGGCGCCAGCATGGAAAAGGGCTGCGGCATCTACCGGCTGGGCACCGAGATGCAGGAGACCTGCGACAAGCTTGCGGAATTGCGCCGGCGCTATGCCGGCATCACGCTGCAGGACAAGTCGCACGCCTGGAATACGGATTGGGTCACCGCGATCGAGCTCGGCTTCCAGCTCGAGGTCGCCCAGGCGATGGCGCATTCGGCCTTGGCCCGCACCGAATCCCGCGGCGCGCACCAGCGCCTCGACGGCTTCACGGAGCGCGACGACGGCAATTTCCTGCGTCACAGCCTGGCCCATTATCAGGGCGCTGCCGCTCCCACCATCGGCTACGGGCCCGTGACCATCACCAGGTCGCAGCCCGGCCAGCGCGCCTATGGCGCGGCCGGCGAGCACGAGGAAGCCGCACGCAAGGATGCGGCTGCAACGGTCGGCAATCCCCCAAGGCCGAAGGTCATCCCGCATGTCTGACACCACTTCGAACGTTTCTGCCAAGACCCCTGTCAAGACCATCGAGCTGCGCGTGCTGCGCTATCGCCCGGTGTCGGACCGCGAGCCGGTGTTCGCGAGCTACCGGGTCAGCTATACCGACGACATGTCGGTGCTGCAGGCGCTGCAATCGATCAAGGATACCCAGGACGGCAGCCTTTCGTTCCGCTGGTCGTGCCGGATGGCGGTCTGCGGCAGCTGCGGCATGATGATCAACGGCGAGCCGAAACTGGCCTGCAACACCTTCATCCGCGAGCTCGCGCCGAACGCCGTGATCGTCGAGCCGCTGCGGAATTTCCCGATCGAGCGCGACCTCGTGGTGACGGTCGGCGATTTCGTCAAGAAGATCGAGAGCATCTATCCCTACATCATCCCCAAGACACCGAAGCCGATCGAGGACGGCGCCTACCTGCAGACGCCCGCGCAGATGGCGGCGTATGAATCGTTCAGTGACTGCATCAATTGCATGCTGTGCTACGCCGCCTGTCCCCAGTTCGGCGCCAATCCCGATTTCATCGGTCCGGGCGCGATGGCCCTGCTGCAGCGCTACAATGGCGACTCCCGCGACGGCGCCCGGCAATTCCGGCTCGACCAGGTCCACGGCGAGGACGGGGTGTGGTCCTGCACGGCGGTCGGCATCTGCTCCGAGGTCTGCCCCAAACAGGTCGATCCCGCCAACGCCGTCAATCAGAACAAGACCAATAGCGCGCTCGATTTCTTCCTGCATTATGTTCAGCCGCGGAGCCAGCCATGAGCGAGCGACGCCCGTTCCACCGCCCTCAGCCGCGGCACTGGTGGGCCCACAAACCCTATCTCGCCTACACCCTGCGCGAACTGTCCGGTGTCGCGGTCGCGCTGTATGGCGCGATCCTGCTCGCGGGCCTGATCTGCCTGTGGCGTGGACCGCAGGCCTACGCGGTCTATCTCCAACTCCTCAGGAGCGATGCGGCTTTCGTCGTTCATCTGGTCCTGCTCGCCGTAGTGCTGTGGCACGTGCTGACCTGGTTTCAGATCCTGCCCAAGACCATGCCGAAGCTGATCCTGGGCGGGCGGCCGGTGCCGCAGCGACGAGTGAGCGCGATCGCGCTCGTGGTCGCCATCCTCTGTTCCGCCGCTCTGCTGGTCGTCGTCGCAGCGATAGGAGCCAACTCTTGAGAGCCACCCTGAAGCCTACCGTCATGCATCCGGCGCCGAAGCGGTCGATTGCACCGGTGTTCTGGCTGTTGTTCGGCGCCGGCGGCATGTTGTCGGCGCTGTTCGGTCCGGCGCTGATCATCCTGACCGGCTTCATGCTGCCGCACGGTTGGGGCGTGCCGGCGAATTTTGCCGATTTCGCCCATGTGCTCGCCTTCGTCCGCCATCCGCTTGGAAAACTCCTGGTGCTGGCGGTGATCACGCTGTTCTTCTGGCACGGGGCCGAACGGCTGTTTCTCACCCTGAAGGATATGCGCGCCGGCAATCTCTTGCTATTGCGCCTCATGACCTACGGCGTCGCAGCCCTGCTGACGCTGGTGACCATTGCGTTGCTGCTGGCGATCGGCTTCTAAGGCCGGCTCGCAATCCATCCTATTCCCCCGGAGGACATGCACTTGCTCGACCGTTCGTCACAGCTGACCGCTGCTCCGATCCCAGACTATCTCCGCAACGTCTATAGCTGGGCCTATCTGACACCCTGGCTGACCGGCTTCCTGGATCGGCAGGTCGTGGTCCAGGCCATTCTCTGGGGCAATGCGCAGCGCCTGATCGGCGATGTGCTGGCCGCGGTCAAGCCGGGGGATCGGATCTTCCAGCCGGCCGCCGTCTATGGCAGCTTTTCCCGGCAACTCGCCGAGCGGATCGGGCGGGATGGCCGTCTCGACGTCCGCGATATCGCGCCGCTGCAGGTCGCGCTGACCCGGCAGAAGCTCGCGGGTCTGCCGCAGGTTCACGTCGCCTGCCGCAACGCGGTCGATCCGGAGCCGCGCGAATTCGATGCGGTGGCCTGCTTCTTCCTGCTTCACGAGGTGCCTGACGACGTCAAGGTGCAGATCGTGCAGGCGATGCTGCAACTGGTGCGGCCCGGTGGCAAGGCGATCTTCATCGATTACCATCGGCCGCATCGCTTCCATCCGCTGAAGCCGGTGATGCGGCGGGTGTTCGCCTGGCTCGAGCCGTTCGCGATGACGATGTGGTCGCGGGAGATCGAGGAGATCGCCGGGACCAGCGCCGCTGCTTTCCGCTGGAGCAAGCGCACTCGTTTCAGCGGGCTCTATCAGACGGTGACCGCGGTGCGGGTCTGATTGCGCTCGCCGGCGCGGGTTGACGGAGAGCTCAATACCCGCGATCAGCACCGCGTCGCCGTCGAGACGAGAATCTTCCGTCTGTCCTCCGGCGGATCGCCCTGTGATCCGCCGGAATAGCCTGCTTGCCTGTCACCTGACGACCGGCAGCTAGCCGAAGTTCCTGCGGCAGAGCATGGCCACAGGGCCTCAGGTCATCCCAAGAAGATTTCGGGAGGAAGGTCGGGAATCTCAGGTCCGGGCTCGTCGGGGGCCTTGGGCAGCTTGATATTCTCAACTGCTTTCCAGGCCTTGATCGCCAGTTTGCCCGTGCCGATCGCCAGTCCGCTCCCGGCGACGGTCCCGAATCCGACCGCGGCGGCGTTCGCCGCGTCGCCTGCGGCGTGTTCGACTCCGCGAACCAACCCGCCCCAACTGAACCCGCCGCCGACCCTCTCGGTCTCATCGGGCGAGAGTTCGCGCAAACCGCCGCCTTCGTTGGCCGTGATCCCATTGCTGTTCTGCATCACTGTTCTCCTTGAAGAGATTGACTTGAAGCTACCGAATTGAGGTTCGCCGTTGCTGCAAACGATGGCTTGTTACGGTC
>NZ_JBAURI010000062.1:0-4808 GCF_049581145.1 Bradyrhizobium sp. | reverse complement strand
TGGAGCCGGCCGTTCCTCGCGCACCCCGCGCCGGGCGCGCGCCGCCAATTGCCGGCAGGCCGCCTCAGAGCGGTCCAGCATGGCGGCCACTTCGGCAAACGGCCGGTCGAACACGTCGTGCAGCAGGAACGCGGCACGCTCGAGCGGCGACAGCCGGTCCAGCGCCAGCAGCAGCGCGAAGGACAGATCGTCCGCCAGTTCGGTTGCGGCTTCCGCGGAAAGGCCAGAGGCATCGAACACCGGCTCCGGAAGCCAGGGGCCGACATAGACCTCCCGCTGCGCCCTGGCGCTCTTCAGCCGGTCGAGGCAGAGCCGCGTGACGATCGTCACGAGGAAGGCTTCCGTGTTCTGAACATCCCGCGCGCCGGCAAAGCGAAGATAGGCGTCCTGCACCACGTCTTCCGCGTCGCTGCGGCTGCCGAGCATGCGATAGGCAAGCCCGAGCAGGCGCCCGCGATGCAGCGCCAGCGGATCGGCGTCACGCGGCCTGCTTGACGACATCGATCTGATGGCCGGCCACGGTCACGCGGCGGCACTCCTTCGCATAGCCCAGCGCGGTCTTGACCATCGGAAACAGCCGGCCCATTTGCAGCGCCATGGTCAGATCGATCACGCCTTTTTCGCCCCAGCGGGCGCGAACCGCATCGCGATGCCGCTCACCATCCGCCGCATGGGTCACGATGGCCTCGGCAAAGCGGAAACCGTGCGCGGTTGCCGCAGCCATCGCGCCGACATCACGGCGCAGCACGGCCTCGATCTGGTCCTTCGCCATGCCGGCTTCCAGTGCCATGTCGATGGTCAATTGCGTGCAGGGACCGCAATCCTCCGCCATCGCGCCGGTGATCTTGGCGGCAAAGCCTGCCTCCACCGGAACCACCTCACGGTGCGCGGCGGCCTTCGTCACCGGAGCGAATTTGAAGAACGCCGCCGGCGATTCCTGCAGCATCATCTCGAGATAGCCTGCATCATAGCCGTAACGCCTGCTGAACGCGCGCAGCATGCGGCGGGCGATGAATTTACGCATGTGATTCTCCTTGTCGGTTCGGGAAGGCCGCGTAGAGGGCGAGCGCCGCCGGAGCGATGACCGACAAACAGTCCGCCACGGCATGCCGGTCATGCCCGGAAGCGATCATGACGAGATGAATCAGGGCATGCGCGGCGAGAAATCCGGCGCCGGCAAGTGCCGCGGGCCAAGAGACCGGCCGAAAGGCCCGGGCAGCCAGCGCCAAGCCGGCCACCAGGAACGCCGCGCCGACGTCCGCGACGAAATGCGGGTTGAAGGGGCCGGTATCGGCTACGCCGGGAACGCTCGCCCACCATGCGGAACCGGCAAACAGCATGGCGAGGCCGTTTCCGATGTTGAATACCGCCAGAATCCCTGCGATCCACCGCTGCATCGGGACCTCCTGCGCCTCAGACGAGCGAAGCAGGTCCGGTGTGACAGGGCGGAGATCTTTTTTGACAAGGATCTTTTGGCGGGGTCTTGGGTTTGAAACTGGTCTGAATTTTGCTCTTGGCAAGCCGCCAGAGACCGGCTAAACAACGCCGCTCCGGACGTGCTGGCTATTGCTGGCACGTTCGTGTTCGCACTCCGAAAACCCGATACGACAGGAGATCATTCCTTTTGGGACATCCGACCGGATTGCTCAGAAGGGGTGAAAAACGTGTCGTTTTGGCGGAGTGCAGCAGGGGCCGTCCGGCGTGCCGGATGACCTCGAATCCTGTCCGAGACTGCAGGCGCCCGCGACGAACGCAAGTTTAATCAACGGCTTAATTGAACGGCCTGCATAGACGGGTGAAGACCGGATTTCGCCTTGTGCTGCCCTTGGGCGGCAAAAGGCACATTTGGTTCGAACCTCGACACCCCGTGCGCCGGTAAGGATCGCGGGAGGGCAGGCTGCTAAATTGTCGTCTTGCCCGACATGTCCTTGCGACTGGTGTTTCGAGGTCAGGTTTGGGTGGGGCGGCGGGTGCAACCCGGCGGTCCGCCTGCGAGGCGAGGCCGCCAACCGGAGAGAGCTTGCTGTGGAACGAGCGGCAAAAAAAGAAGCGGTCGACGAGCTCAACGCGGTCTTCAAGGCCACGAGCGTCGCGATCGTTGCTCACTATTCCGGCCTCACCGTGGCCCAGATGCAGAAGCTGCGCATGCAGATGAAGCAGGCGGGCGCATCGGTGAAGGTCTCGAAGAACCGTCTCGCCAAAATTGCTCTTGAAGGCACTGACGTCGCTGCCATCGGTTCCCTGTTGAAGGGACCGACCGTGATCGCAACTTCAAACGATCCGGTCGCGGCGCCAAAGGTTGCCATCGAATTCGCCAGGACGAACGAGAAGTTCGTCATCCTCGGCGGCTCGATGGGGAAAACCGTCCTGAATGTCGACAGCGTGAGGGCTTTGGCCTCCTTGCCGTCGCTGGACGAACTGCGCGCCAAGCTCGTCGGCCTCATCGTAGCGCCGGCGACCAAGCTCGCCCAGCTCTCCAATGCGCCCGCGGCCAAGCTCGCGCGCGTCATTCAGGCCTATGCCTCCAAGGACGAAGCGGCCTGACGCCCTTCGCAAATCTCAAACCCTGGTTCGAACCAAACATGTCAAGGAAACAGATCAATGGCTGACTTGCAGAAAATCGTCGACGACCTCTCGAGCCTCACGGTGCTCGAGGCGGCTGAGCTGGCAAAGCTCCTGGAAGAGAAGTGGGGCGTGTCCGCCGCGGCCGCCGTTGCGGTCGCAGGTCCCGCCGGTGGCGGTGCCGCCGCGGCGCCGGTCGAAGAGAAGACCGAATTTTCCGTCGTGCTGGCCGCTGTCGGCGACAAGAAGATCGAAGTCATCAAGGAAGTCCGCGCCATCACCGGCCTCGGCCTGAAGGAAGCCAAGGACCTGGTCGAGGGCGCGCCGAAGCCGGTCAAGGAAGGCGTCAACAAGGACGAGGCCGAGAAGATCAAGGCCCAACTCGAAAAGGCTGGCGCCAAGGTGGAATTGAAGTAAGCGCAGCTTGCTTCAATTCCATCCCCGGACAAGCCAGGCCTTGGCCGAGCGCGGTGCGGGGATCTTCCCACCACGGACGTGGATGGCCGGGCCTCCGCCCCGCCGAGGGGCTTCGGCCCGCCGGCGGGTCAAGCCCGGTCATGACGGCGAGGGTGGGGCAGGACGAATGCGCGGATGGCCGGCCGGGGTCGGCCTTTCGCAAAAAGACGATGCAAGAGACGTGCAAAGGGGCGACCTGACGCGCGTCGCACACGAAAAAGTGTGGGGATTTGCGGGTTTACCCCTCGAATCTCCGGGATTGCTGGCCCATATCGGGGTAGCAGCACGAAAGCGCGGCATGTGGCGGGAGCGGCGGCGTTTCCCCTCGCAAGCCGTCGGGAGATTAGGCAATTTCGGGCTTTTGCAGTCCGTAGCTAGATGGGTTTGACGGGCGGGGTGCGCTTCTGCGCCCCGCGCGTCGTTTTGCGTTTTGAAGGTTGGAAGAACGGATTCGGGACTTGACAGCCCTGAGATCGGGCTGACGGCCCTCGAAATGGATCGAAATTCAACCCGGGGGGCGGCCAGTCGCGCTCCGGAAGCTTCGCCCCCTTGCAAGGGCGACGAAATGAGAGGCCACGATGGCGCAGCAGACATTCACCGGTCGCAAACGCGTTCGCAAGTTCTTTGGACACATCAAGGAAGTCGCCGAGATGCCGAACCTCATCGAGGTTCAGAAGGCGTCCTATGACCAGTTCCTGATGGTCGACGAGCCGCAAGGCGGCCGCCCGGACGAAGGCTTGCAGGCGGTGTTCCGCTCGGTCTTCCCGATCTCGGACTTCTCGGGCACCTCGATGCTCGAATTCGTCCGCTACGAATTCGAGCCGCCGAAATACGACGTCGACGAGTGCCGGCAGCGCGGCATGACCTTCGCCGCGCCGCTGAAGGTGACGCTGCGCCTCATCGTGTTCGATATCGACGAGGAAACCGGCGCCAAGTCGGTCAAGGACATCAAGGAGCAGGACGTCTACATGGGCGATATCCCGCTCATGACCATGAACGGCACCTTTGTCGTCAACGGCACCGAGCGCGTCATCGTTTCGCAGATGCACCGGTCGCCCGGCGTGTTCTTCGACCACGACAAGGGCAAGACCCACTCCTCGGGCAAGCTGTTGTTCGCCGCGCGCGTGATTCCCTATCGCGGCTCCTGGCTCGACATCGAGTTCGACGCCAAGGACATCGTGTTCGCGCGCATCGATCGCCGCCGCAAGATCCCGGTGACCTCGCTGATGTTCGCGCTGGGTCTCGACGGCGAGCAGATCCTGGCCACCTTCTACAAGAAGATTCTCTACAAGCGCACCAAGGAAGGCTGGCGCGTGCCGTTCGACGCCGCGCGCTTCCGCGGCTACTCGACGATCAATGATCTGATCGACGCCGATACCGGCAAGGTGGTGCTCGAGGCCGGCAAGAAGCTCACCGTGCGCGCTGCCCGCCAGTTCCAGGAAAAGGGCCTCAAGGCGCTGCGGATGTCGGACGAGGAGCTGGTCGGCAATTATGTCGCCGAGGATCTTGTCAATCCGAAGACCGGCGAGATCCATGCCGAAGCCGGCGAGGAGATCACCGACAAGCTGATGAAGGTGCTGAACGAGCAGGGCTACAAGGAACTGCCGCTGCTCGACATCGACCATGTCAATGTCGGCCCCTACATCCGCAACACGCTGCATGCCGACAAGAACATGACGCGCGAGGATGCGCTGTTCGACATCTATCGCGTGATGCGTCCCGGCGAACCGCCGACGCTGGACTCGGCGGGCGCCATGTTCCAGTCGCTGTTCTTCGATTCCGAGCGCTAC
>NZ_JBAURI010000061.1:0-5078 GCF_049581145.1 Bradyrhizobium sp. | reverse complement strand
ACGGTGAAGTCGCGTGGTCCCGACGCCTCAGGGTCGGCGTCAAGTCTTTGGAGGCCGCTCAGCCCGACCGGGCAGGGTGGCCACGCCGAAGGCGACGGTGTCAAACAAGCCGGATCGCCGGGGAGAGAGCGAAGTAAGCCGTAAAGCCATTGCGCAGGGAATGTCGGAGTGTCTCCGCTGAACCTGTATGCTCGTGTGCGTTGTTTTCTGTCTGCTACTTGCACATGAGACCGCGGGTGCAGCGTGCACCCGGCATTCCCTGCGCCCTCGATCTCGAGGCGCAAGACTTCCCAAGCAAAGCTCGGGCGACCAGCGCCGCGAGACCGTGAAACCGTAACTGCTGCTTCAACATCGAATTCGGGGGCTCGGCCGGGCGCATCCGCGCCGTGCCCACCGTGAGGGATGCGATGTGAATGAAGCGGTGTTTCCGCAAACTCAGTCGTCATGCCCGGGCTTGACCCGGGCATCCACGAAATTGCGGCGCTGCCGGAGAGAAAGACGTGGATGGCCGGGACAAGCCCGGCCATGACGGTGAGGGCACGGCGAGGGGCTGCTGCAGGGCCCCCGACCCCACCCACCGCTACGCGGGAGGAGGGGAGAGGCCGCCGCTTGAAATCTGTAGGCCCGGAATGACGGCACAGCGGAAACGTCTGCATCCGACAGCATCCATGCCGCGTCGCTCATGTCGTCATGTCCCATGTCGTCATGTCCCATGTCGTCGCTCATTTCACCGCCAGCCCCTCGCCGTCATGGCCGGGCACAGCCGTCCGAAGTACGGCGTCGCTTCCGCGACCGCTGCCGAAAGAATCGCCTTGACACCGGTGCGGGCGGTTGCTGTTGTTGACTAACCGGTTAGTAAATTAGGGATGGCGATGACGACCCCGAACTCGGGCGCGGGATTTCGGGTGGCCGTCGATATCGGCGGCACGTTCACCGACATCGCGCTGTTGACGGAAGGTGGCCTGATCCACCAGAGCAAGCTGTCATCGACGCCGGCTGACCCGAGCCTTGCGGTGGTCGAGGGAGTGAGGCAGCTGCTGCTGGAATTGTCGATCGCGCCACAGGCGATCGCCGAGGTGCTGCACGGCACGACTGTCGGATCCAATACCATCCTGCAGCGCAAGGGCGCCCGCACCGGCCTGATCACGACGCGCGGCTTCCGCGACGTGCTCGAAATCGGCCGTATCCGCATGCCTGACATGTTCGACCTCACCTGGGACAAGCCGAAACCGCTGGTGCCGCGCCGGCATCGGCTGGAGGTCGCCGAGCGGATGGCCGCCGATGGGCAGCCGGTCGAGCCGCTATCGGAAGCCAGCGTGATCGCGGCCGGAAAGGCCCTGGTGGCGGAGCAGATCGAGGCGGTCGCGATCGCCTTCATCAACAGCTACCGCAATCCGGCGCATGAGCTCGAGGCCGAAGCCATCCTGAGGGCGAATTTTCCGCAGCTTCTGCTGACGACGTCGTGCGCGGTGTTGCCGGAGATGAAGGAATATGAGCGCACCAGCACCACGGTCGTGAACGCCTATTTGCTGGCGGCGATGCGCGACTATCTGCAGAAGCTCGAAGCCGGGCTGCGCGCGATCGGCGTCGCCGCGCCGATCCTGGTGATGACCTCGAACGGCGGCATGCTCGCCGCCAATGTCACCTGCGAGAAACCGGTGCTGGTGGTCGCCTCCGGGCCCGCCGGCGGCGTCATCGGCGCGGCCCGGCTCGGCATCGCGCGCCGCGATCGCGATGTCATCGTGTTCGACATGGGCGGCACCACCGCCAAGGCCGTCATCATCGAGAATGGCCGCCCGACCATGACTTCCGAATATGAATTTCGCGACGGCATCTCGACCTCCAGCCGATTCATCAAGGCGGGCGGCTACATGCTCAAGGTGCCGGCGATCGATATCGCCGAGGTCGGCGCCGGCGGCGGTTCGCTGGCGGGCATCGACCAGGGCGGCCTGCTCGTGGTCGGGCCGCAATCGGCCGGTGCTGCGCCGGGGCCGGCCTGTTACGGTCTCGGCAATGACCGGCCGACGGTGACCGACGCCAATGTCGTGCTCGGCTTCATCAATGCGACCGCGCTGGCGGGCGAGTTGGCGATCGACAAATCCCTGAGCGAGGCTGCGATTCGCAGGCACATCGGCGAACCCCTGGGCTTGCCGCTGCACGATGCCGCGCATGGCATCAGGGCAGTGGCCAATGCAGCCATGGCGCGCGCGGTGCGTGCCGTCACCGTCGAGCGCGGCCGCGATCCGCGCGACCTGACGCTGATGGCGTTCGGCGGCAATGGCGGCGTTCACGCGCCCGATCTGGCGCGGTTGCTCGGCATCCCGCGCGTGGTGGTGCCGCCGATGTCGGGGATTTTCAGCGCGCTCGGCATGCTGGCTGCCGATATCGAACACACCGCGCTCAAGACCGTGAACCGCCGTCTGGATGACATCGGTGCTGCTGATCTGCAGGCGATCAAGCTCGACCTGCGCCGGCAGGTTGCCGGGCAACTCGCAGCCGACGGCTACCAGGCCGGGCGCACGTCGTTTCTGTGGGAGGCCGATCTGCGCCACGAGGGGCAGGCGACCGAATTGACCGTGCCGTTCGAGGGCGACGACTTCGGCCAGATCCGCGAGCGCTTCATCGCCGAATATCTCAAGACCTACGGCTATCGCGATACCACGCCGGTCGAACTGATGAAGCTGCGCGTCGCCGGCCGCGGCCTGCGCGACAACCGGCTCGACTTCGGCGACATGAGGATCGCTGCGCGCGCCGCCACGTCGCGCTCCGTCGTGCGAAACATCTCGTTTGCGCGCGGCGAGCCACCGGTCGCGGTCGACATTGTCGGCCGCGACGCGCTTGGCGCATCGGCCCGGCAGGGCCCGCTCCTGATCGACGAGTTCGACGCCACCATCGTGGTGCCGCCCGACGCAAAAGTGCACAGGGACGCGATCGGCTGCATCGTGCTGGAGTTCGACGCATGAAGGTGGACCCGATCACATTCGCGGTCATCAAGAGCGGCCTCGATTCGATCGCCGACGACATGGCCTACACGGTGGTTCGCATCGCCCGCTCCGAGATCGTCAAGGACGTGATGGATTTCTCGGCAGCGCTCTGCGCCGGCGACGGCCAGATGGTGGCGCAGGCCAAGACCATCGCGCAGCATCTCGGCGCCATCCCCGAAGCGATGGCGGCGGTGCTGGGGAAGTTCGAGGGCGACCTGCACGACGGCGACGTCGTCATCATGAACGATCCCTATCACGGCGGCATGCACCTGCCCGATATCTTCATGTTCGTGCCGATCTTCTATGAGGGCCAGCGGCGCGCCTTCGCGGTGGTGATCTGTCACCACACCGATGTCGGCGGCCGGGTGCCGGGCTCGAACGCGTCCGATTCGACGGAAATCTATCAGGAAGGCCTGCGGATTCCACCGCTGAAACTTTACGATCGCGGCGTGCTCAACACCACGCTGGAGGCGCTGATCAAGATCAACGTCCGCGTTCCCGATCGCGTCTGGGGCGATATCTCCGCCCAGTTTGCCGCGGCGCAGGTTGGCAAACGCGGACTGCAGAAGCTGCTGGAGCGCTACGGCGCCGACCAGGTCGACGCCTACATGCAGGAATTGCTCGACTATGCCGAGCGGCTGGCTCGGCAGGAGATCAAGGCCTGGCCGGCTGGCACCTATCGCTTCGTCGACCATATCGACAGTGACGGTTTTTCCAACGCGGCGATCCCGATCGAGGTCGCCATCACCGTGAACGGCGACGGCACGCTGTTGGTCGACTACACCGGCTCGTCGCCGCAGGTCAAAGGCGCGCTGAATTCGACCTTGAGCTTCACCCATTCCCTGACCTATCTGAGCGTGCGCTGCGTGCTGGCGAAGGAAGTGCCGAACAATGTCGGCCTGTTCCGCTGCATCAAGGTCAAGGCGCCGGAGGCTTCCGTGCTCAACCCGGTGATGCCGGCGCCGTGCGCGGCGCGCGCGCTGACCGGCTATCGGGTGTTCGACACCATGTTGGGTGCGCTCGCGCAGATCGTGCCGGACAAGGTGCCGGCGGCGGGCGAGGGCGGCAACAGCGTGATCTGCATCTCCGGATTGCGGCCCAACCGGCAGCCCTTCATCATCGTCGACATGATCTGTGGCGCCTGGGGCGGCCGGCCGGACAAGGACGGGCTCGAAGCGGTGACCAACGCCTCGCAAAACCTCTCCAACATGCCCGTCGAGGTGATGGAGGCCGAGCATCCGGTGCGGATCGAGGATTATGCCTTCGTGCCGGACAGTTGTGGCGCCGGCCAGTATCGCGGCGGCGTCGGCATTCGCCGCAGCTACCGGATTCTGGCCAAGGAAGCGCTGCTGCAGTTGCGCAGCGATCGCGTCAAATTCCTGCCTTACGGCTTGAACGGCGGCGAGCCCGGCGGCCCCTCGCGCAATTTCATCGAGATCGGCAATCAGCGCAGCGAATTGCCAGGCAAGATCACCACGACGGTTGTCGGGAACACCCTGATCATTCATGAGCAGGCCGGCGCCGGTGGTTTTGGCGACCCGCTCAGGCGCGATCCGGTTGCGGTCCGCGAGGATGTGCTCGACGGCAAGATCACGGCGAAGTTTGCCGGCAGGCACCACGCCGTGGTGTTCGGACCGCACGGCACCCTGGACGTCGAGGCGACCGCGCGTTTGCGCGCGGAACGCGCGGCGTCGAGGCTCGAGGATGCGCAGCATGGAGCTTAGCGAGGCTGCATCGCCCAAGGTAACGCGCGATCCCGAGGGCAGCCGTGCCAGGATCCTGGACGCGGCTCGGGTCGAGTTCGTCACCCATGGTCTCTCGGGCGGCCGCGTCGACCGCATCGCCCGTAACAGCGCCGTCAACAAGAACCTGATCTATCATTATTTCGGCTCCAAGGACGCGCTGTATCTCGCGGTGCTGGAGCGGATCTATGCCGACCTGCGCGCAAGGCAGCAGGACCAGCATTTGCGCGCGCTGCCGCCGGTCGAAGGCATGAAGCAACTGGTCGGCAGCACCTTCGACCATTTTGTGGCGACGCCCGATCTGATCCGGCTGATGAGCATCGAGAACATCCACTATGCCGGGCATCTGAAG
>NZ_JBAURI010000060.1:0-1796 GCF_049581145.1 Bradyrhizobium sp. | reverse complement strand
GACGAGGGTTGTCTTGACGGGCCAGCGATCGACGAAGACACCGCTGATGACGCTGATGAGCGCGATGGGCAGAAGGTAGGCGATCTGGATGCCGGTAACCTGCTGCGGTGTGGCGTGCAGGCGGAAGGTCATGTAGGTGATGACCGCGAATAGCGCGAGGAAGTCGCCGAAGGTGGAGACGATCTGCGCGTACCAGAGGCGGCGCATGGTGACGACGCGGAGCACAGCGCGCATGCTGAGTGGTTCTGGGGCGTTGGGTGCGGGCACGGGAATGGCTTCGACGGCGTTGGCGTCGCGCTCGTTGTCGAGTTCATTGGGGGATTCCTGGCTCATGGTGTTGGTTCCAGATATAGATGCAGGGTCACATGGGAAGGACGCAGAGATGTGTACCTGCGACATGCAAAAGACGGGACGCCGTCTCTCGATCGTGGCTGGTGAGCTACAGAGAAGATGGAGCTAATGCGGTTTCGTGCGGAAGCGGGAGAATCTAGTCGGCGAGCTCGACGAGGAGGACTTGTTCGTCGTTGTCGATCTCACGGAGTTTGACTTCGATGATTTCTTTGCGCGAGGTAGGGACGGTACGGCCGATGAAGCGGGCTTCGATGGGAAGCTCGCGATGGCCGCGGTCGATGAGGACGAGCAGCTGGACGGACTTGGGGCGGCCCTGGTCGAAGAGAGCGTCGAGGGCAGCGCGGATGGTGCGACCGGTGTAGAGGACGTCGTCCATCAGGATGATGTCGCGGCCATTGACGTCGAAGCCGATGTCGCCCTTTTCGACAACGGGGCGGGGGCCGGCGGTGGAGAGGTCGTCGCGATAGAAGCTGATGTCGAGCACGCCGGTATCGACGGGAGACTTTTCGATGGTCTCGATGAGCTTGGCAATGCGTTGGGCAAGCGGGACGCCGCGACGCTTGATGCCGATGAGGCCGAGGTTGGCGCTGCCGTTATTGCGCTCAACGATCTCGTGCGCCAGCCGGACGAGGGTGCGCTCGATCTCGGAGGCCGACATAAGGCGGCCCTTCTCGCGGAGCTGTGGCTTGGAGGCGGACGGAGTGGCTGCGGCGGAACTGGTGGGATCGCTCATGGTTTGCCCTTCATGATAGCAGCGGACGGTACCGGTCGGCGTGCGTCTGCGAGGGACGTGGGCGGGTATCGGGACAACGCGCGCACGGGAGGTCAGGCACGGGGTGAGCGGGAGCGCAAATAGCCGGCGAAGGCGCCGGCGGTCGCGGAATAGGCGAGATAGAGCACCAGGCCGAAGAAGATGCTGCTGAGCAGGATGCCGGCGCGGAACTCCGGGATGGCGAGCATGTCGTTCATCATTTTGATGGACTGTTGCGATTGAGTGGCGAAGTTCGTTTGCACCTGCGCAAACATTTTAGCGATTTGGGTATCGAGGTCGGCGGTGGAATGGAAGACGAAGCGCTCGAGAACGAGACCGATGGTGTTGAGCGTGGCGGTAACGACGAGGATGGCAAGTCCCGTGAGCAGGCCAAGGCGCGCACCAAAACCGGCAGTGATGCGGGTTTTGCGGAACCGGGAGCTGTAGACGCCCATGACGATGATCGGTGCGGAGATGAACCAGAAGAACGAGACCAGCGTGATGGGGGGCAGAGCGAAGGAAAGCAAGCCGAGAGCAGCGGCGACGGCACCTGCCAGCCCGGCACACTGGATGGCGCCGCGCCAGATAATGGCGTTGCTGGGAGCGGCGGGCTGTGGGATCGGCTGGGCGAGGGGATTGGCGGCAGCCTGCTGAGCACTGATCTGCTGATCGATCTGGTCGCGCAGCTCTTCGG
>NZ_JBAURI010000059.1:0-2099 GCF_049581145.1 Bradyrhizobium sp. | reverse complement strand
ATCCGGACCCGCGTGAAGCGGCAGATGGAGAAGACGCAGCGCGAGTACTATCTGAACGAGCAGCTCAAGGCCATTCAGAAGGAGCTGGGCGAAGGCGAGGAAGGCCGCGACGAGCTGAACGAGCTCGAAGAGCGCATCCGCAAGACCAAGCTGTCGAAGGAAGCGCGCGAAAAGGCCATGAGCGAAGTCAAGAAGCTACGCTCGATGTCGCCGATGAGCGCGGAAGCGACCGTGGTGCGCAACTATCTCGATTGGCTGCTGTCGATCCCGTGGAACAAGAAGTCCAAGGTCAAGAAGGATCTGGAGGCCGCCCAGGCGGTTCTGGATGCCGATCATTATGGACTGGAGAAGGTCAAGGACCGCATCGTCGAGTATCTTGCGGTGCAGTCACGCGCCAACAAGCTGACCGGCCCGATCCTATGCCTGGTCGGACCTCCCGGTGTCGGCAAGACCTCGCTCGGCAAGTCGATCGCCAGGGCGACGGGACGCGAATTCGTCCGTGTCTCGCTCGGCGGCGTGCGCGACGAAGCAGAGATCCGCGGTCACCGCCGCACCTATATCGGCTCGATGCCCGGCAAGATCATCCAATCGATGCGGAAGGCCAAGACCTCGAACCCGCTGTTCCTGCTGGACGAGATCGACAAGATGGGCGCCGACTTCCGCGGCGACCCGTCATCGGCACTGCTCGAAGTCCTGGACCCCGAGCAGAACTCGACCTTCAATGACCATTATCTCGAGGTCGATTACGATCTGTCCAACGTGATGTTCATCACGACCGCGAATACCCTGAATATTCCGGGGCCGCTGATGGACCGCATGGAGATCATTCGAATCGCCGGCTACACCGAGAACGAGAAGGTCGAGATCGCGCGCAAGCATCTGATCCCGAACGCGCTCTCCAAGCATGGCCTGGACGTCAAGGAATGGTCGATCGACGACGATGCGCTGTTGCTGATGATCCGGCGTTACACCCGCGAAGCGGGCGTGCGCAATCTGGAGCGTGAGCTTTCGACACTCGCCCGCAAGGCGGTGAAGGAGCTGATGATCTCCAAGAAGAAGTCGGTCAAGGTCACCGAGAAGACGCTGGAAGATTTCCTGGGCGTGCCCAAGTTCCGCTTCGGCGAGATCGAGAGCGACGATCAGATCGGCATCGTCACGGGCCTGGCCTGGACCGATGTCGGTGGCGAGCTGCTCACCATCGAAGGCGTCATGATGCCCGGCAAGGGCAAGATGACGGTCACCGGCAATCTGCGGGACGTGATGAAGGAATCGATCTCGGCGGCGGCGTCCTATGTCCGCTCGCGCGCGATCGTCTACGGCATCGAGCCGCCGCTGTTCGACAGGCGTGACATCCACGTCCACGTGCCGGAGGGGGCGACGCCGAAGGACGGACCGTCGGCCGGTGTCGCGATGGCGACAGCCATCATCTCGGTCATGACCGGTATTCCGGTTCGCCATGACGTCGCCATGACCGGCGAGATCACGCTGCGCGGACGGGTGCTTCCGATCGGCGGGCTGAAGGAGAAGCTGCTCGCTGCCGCACGCGGTGGCATCAAGACGGTGCTGATCCCCGAGGACAACGCCAAGGATCTCTCGGAGATTTCCGATGCGATCAAGGGCGGGATGGAGATCATCCCAGTCGCACGCCTCGACGACGTGGTCTCGCGCGCGCTGGTGCGCAAGCCGGTACCGATCGTCTGGGAGGAAGACACCAAGGTTCCGGTCAAGCAGGAAGCCGGCGACGAAGCCGCCGGTGGCCTGACGGCGCACTGAGCCTGCCTCGCAAGTGAACGGAAGCGGCGTCCATCCCGGGCGCCGCTTTTGCTTGGGCTTACCTGGCTTTAACGGAGCCATTTCTTGAGGGCGATGGTTGCGCCAAGGGGGCACGGGGCGCTAAATAGGCGGCGCGGGGGCGGTTAGCTCAGCTGGTTAGAGCATCTCGTTTACACCGAGAGGGTCGGCGGTTCGAATCCGTCACCGCCTACCATCGGCCACATGTCCGGCCCGGATAGATGGGTAACAGATCGTACCTAAGACATAGGTGACAACCGCGTGCCGATCGGGTTGTCGAGGGGTTTCACGGTCATTTACTCCGAAGT
>NZ_JBAURI010000058.1:0-6963 GCF_049581145.1 Bradyrhizobium sp. | reverse complement strand
CTAACCGCCGATAGCTGGCCGAAGAAGAATCCCTTGCGGCCGGCGTAGGGATGCGCGCGCACCAGCGGATGGACAAGGTCGGGATAGAGGCGCTTGGCTTCATCCGACAAGGGCGAAGCGTCTTTTCGTTTCTTGTAGGTAAACTCATAGCTGTGCTCGATGCCGACCTTCGAGCGCCCGTCGCTCCTGCTCCGGCAGTGCCTCATAAGCGGCGTAGAGATTTGCGAAAATGTTGGCACCGCCCTCCTTGCAGGCTTCAACGATATAGAGCGCGGTGAGTGCCGTGGCGATCGGCCCGTAGATCATGTCCGAATGCCAGCCGAAGCCGTTACTGGTGCGGCCGAGCGCTCGTCCGTTCTCGATGATGTTGGAGATGACGAAGATCTCCGGGTAGCCGGGGAGGCAATACTGCCGAGGCAGCTGCTCGTTGGGTTGGCCCAGCCGTTTGTTGATGCCAACAGGGTCGGCAGGGCTGAGGACGACCGATTGCATGAAACCTATCGTTTCCGCGCACTCCGGCCTCGTCCTGAGGAGACTGACATGATTCAAACCTCGAGATCGCTGTACCAGACGAGCGATTTCACGGAACCCATCCTATGGAAGTTGATCCATCGTTCGTCATTCCGGGATGCACTCCGGCCGGCGATAGCCGGTCGGAGTGCAGGCCCGGAAACCGAAATATTTCGGCAGGCGCCTCCTTTCGGTGGTTATGGATTCCGGGCTCGCGCAAGAGCGCGCCCCGAAATGACGGCGGAGGAGGTGTTTGAAACCGACGGTGCCGTATGCAGGGAGATCAAGCGTGGTGCAAATGACAACTTTCACGAAATCGCTCTGCTAGTCTTGCGAATGGGCTACAGAACGCGTCGGCATTTCCGCTTTCCGGGGATCATCGGAAGCTTTTCTTTTCAAGTGTCAAGCTTCAATTCGTGAGCAATGCTCCAAACTCAAACCTGATACAAGATAGTACGGCAAAACCAGCCGCAAGGCGTCGGGCGAAAACCGCTGATGCGCGTGAATCTCAAATCGCTCGCCGGCTCTTTTCGATTTCCAATAGGCGTCATTTAGCCTAAATTTCTGGTTGAATCCTCGGAGAAGACAGATATGGCGAAAAAGGCGACGGCAAAGAGGGCTTCGACGCGCACCGCTGCCGGTCCGCCATCGGCGAAAAGTGGCTTTGCCATCGTCGCGATGCATATCACCGAGGAAAACGGCCGACGCATGTTCGCGGCGCTCAAGGCGGATCGGCCAGCAGCTTCGGTGTTTTCGCACCCGGCATGCCAGCCGGATAGTCTCGATCCGGAAAGCGCCGCCAAGCGCATTCTGGAGCACGCCCTTGCCAGCAAGGCGATGCCGACGCTGAACGCTCCGAAAATCGACGGGGCCGCGAACGATTTCAAGAGCCTGGGGGTCGAGACCGTGCCGCTGACCGGAACCACGGTCGTGAAATTCCGGCAGCAGATCAATGGTATTCCCGTTTTCGGTTCTCTCATCAGTATCGAACTCGACGACGATAACGAGATGGTTTCGCTTAATTCCAGCATCGCAGAACCTGGCCTCCCATCCTATGTCGCGAGGATCTCGCCGTATCAGGCCCTGAAGAGGATCGCCTCGGAGGCCGGCTACGGCCGCGAACTTCCGGAAGCGATACCGACGCTCAATCTCTATCGCGCCAACACGGGTCAATGGCACCTCACCTATATCGTCGAGGACGTGCGGAGCAGGAAGAAAGGCAAGAAGACCGTCAAGGACTTCCCGCTGGTCTATGACTACGTCATCGATGCGCTGACTGGCGCCCTGGTTGCGGAATTGCCGCGGACCCCGACGATTGCGGTCGGCACAGGAAAAGGGCTCGACGAGCTCGGCGAGATGAAGACCTTCGGGATCGAAATCAGCGCCGGGAAGAGGGCGATGCGCGACGCCCGGCTGAATATAGAGACCTACGATTTTGCATTTCTCGATCCCGTCGACGGCAACCTGCCGGGCAAGATGGTCCGTGATCCCTGGTCGGCCGCGGCGATCAGCGCCCATACCAATGCCGGGGCCGTCGTCACGTTTCTGCGCGATGTGCTCAAGCGCAACAACGTGGATAATATGGGGGGGCCGATTGTTTCGACCGTCAATTGCGTCGTCAGGCGATTCGAGCAGCCGCCGACGGGGAGCAAGATCTGGCTGAACGCATTCTGGAACGGGACCCAGATGCTGTACGGCCAGGCGCCTTTCGATGGCAAACTAAAGTCCCTTGCGTCATCACTCGCCGTCGTCGCGCACGAGCTGTTTCACGGCGTGACCGCCCACACCGCGCGCCTCGTCTATCAAGGTGAGACCGGGGCGCTCAATGAATCCTATTCGGACATTTTTGGTACCATCATTTCCAATCGGGCCGAGCCGAATATTGCGAAGTGGGACTGGTCGATCGGCGACGGCATTTCCAGCGGCATCGAGGCGCTTCGGGACATGCGGGACCCGACGCGGTTCGGGCAGCCCAAGCTCATGAAGGATTTCAAGGAGCTTCCGCTCAAGCACGAGTGTGATGCGGGGGGCGTGCATATCAACAGCGGCATACATAATTTCGCCGCCTTCAACATGATGTCCGCCATCAGTGGACGCGCTTCCGTCTTCAAGCCGGCCGAACTCGCGGCAATCTTCTACATCTCGTTGACGCAGCAGCTTTCGCGCCAATCCACATTCGCCGACAGCCGGCGTGGTGTCGTGCTGGCGACCCGATCACTATTTCGAAAGCTGCCCCAGAAGAAGATCGATGCCCGAGTCGCTGCGGTCGAAGCAGGTTTTGACGCTGCCGGCATCAAATAGTGAACGACGGTCCGCTCATCCTGCTCATGTCGGCACTTCGTCGAGAGGAAACCGCCAAGAGACGCTGACGATGTCGTGCGCGGCGACAAGGGAGGAGTGCCGACGGCCTTGATCGCAAAGGAGGAGGCGCCACTCAAAATAAGCGCAAAAATTTTCATAATTCGGCTACTATATGGTTGTGGCGGTCCATTGCTTGGTTCCGTATTGCGTAGGATGGACCGAGGTCGTCCCAACAATTTCACTCGAACATATCGATAGAACCCCCGACAAATTGGGTCCCCTATGGACGTTGGCGATTGGTTGAGAAGCCTGGGATTGGAAAAATACGAGCAGGCCTTCGTCGCAAACGCGATCGATAGCGATGTCCTGCCGGATTTGACCGAGGTCGATCTCGAAAAGCTGGGCATCCCGTTGGGCGACAGGAAGCGGCTCGTGAAGGCCATCAAGGTGATGGCCGCTCACTCCACGAGTACTCTTCCCAGCGCGGACATCGGCAAGGATGCACCAGACGCGCAGCCTGCCGAACGCCGTCACCTGACGGTGATGATCTGCGATCTGGTTGGGTCGACAGCCCTGTCGGCCCGGCTTGATCCGGAAGACATGGGCGCCGTCATCGATGCCTATCAGGCGACGTGCGCCAGGATCACGCTTTCCTATGACGGTTTCATTGCCGATTTTCGGGGAGACGGAATATTCGCGTATTTCGGCTATCCTCGCGCGCACGAGGACGACGCCGAGCGAACCGTGCGGGCGGCGCTCGATATCGTAGCCGCGGTGGCGCGGCTGGAGACGCGGGCCGGAGAACCTCTTTCGGTCCGCATCGGCGTTGCGACCGGCCTGGTCGTGGTCGGCGATCTCAGCGGCAAGGGTGGCATCCGGGAGCACTCGGTGGTCGGTGATGCGCCGAACATCGCAGCCCGCCTTCAGGGCCTGGTCGAGCCCAATTCGGTCGTCGTCGCCGAGTCGACCCGCCGTCTGGTTGGTAACCTGTTTCGTCTGCGTGATCTGGGACCGCATGGGCTGAGGGGACTTGGTGAACCGGTCGGGGCGTGGCTGGTGGAGGGTCTGTCGCCTTCCGGCATCCGCTTCAGGGCGGTCCGTCCAGCGGGCCTCGCCGACCTCGTCGGCCGCGAGGCCGAGATGGAGGTCCTGATCGAACGACAACGCCTGGCCTGGAAGGGCGAGGGCCAGGTCATGTTGATTTCGGGAGAAGCCGGGATCGGCAAGTCGCGCCTTGCAGCCGCCATCGCCGAGCACGTCGCGTCGGAGCCTCATGCGCAGTTTCGCTATCAATGCTCGCTCTACCATGCCAACAGCCCGCTTCGTCCCGTCATCGAACAGCTGGAGCGCGCCGCGGAATTCAAATCGGACGATACGTCCGGGATTCGGCTCGAGAAGCTCGAGGCTCTCCTCAGCAAGGGTCCTTCGCCGGTGGAGACGGTTGCACCGCTCTTTGCCGCATTGCTCTCGCTTCCGTTCGGGGACCGATATCCTCCACTGACGTTCAGTCCCGCGCAGCAGCGCCGCCGGACGCTCGCGGCGTTGCTGGATCAATTCGAAGGATCTGCGCGACGACAGCCAGTCCTGCTGTTGTTCGAAGATGCGCATTGGGCCGACGCCACATCCCTCGAACTGCTCGATCTGGTGGTCGAGCGGGCACGCCATCTGCCGATCTTCGCGCTCGTCACCAGCCGGCCGGAATTCGAGCCGCCGTGGGTGGGACTTGGCAATGTCGGCACGCTGACGCTTGGCCGGCTCGATCGCCGATACATTGAAAGCATCGCCACGCATGTGAGCGGTGGCCGCAAGCTGCCTGCGGAAGTGATGAAACAGGTCGTCGATAAGACCGACGGCAATCCCTTGTTCGTCGAGGAACTGACCAGGGTCATCCTGGAAGCCGGGATCCTGGTGGAACACGCCGAGGGCTATCGGCTCGAGGGGCCGCTGCCGCCCCTCGCAATTCCCGCCACCCTCCAGGACTCCTTGATGGCGCGGATCGATCGCCTCGTCTCGGTCAAGGAGATAGCTCAGATTGGCGCCGCCATCGGGAGGGAATTCTCCTATTCGTGGATCCGAGCAGTGGTCGCGCGCGACGATGCTGCGCTGCAGCATGCACTCGCGGAGCTCGAGCGGGCCGAATTGGTGTATCGCCGCGGCGTCGTTCCAGAAGCGGTCTACAGCTTCAAACACGCGCTGGTCCGGGATGCGGCCTATGAGAGCATGCTCAAAAGCCGGCGGCAGCAGCTGCACGGTCAAATTGCCCGCGCACTGCAGAACGGATTCCCCGATGTCGCCGAGAGCGAGCCGGAAGTCCTGGCCCGGCATTTCACCGAAGCCGGCCTCGTTCAGACCGCCATCGATTACTGGCTCAAGGCCGGACATCTGGCACTCGGCCGCTCCGCGAACGCTGAAGCGGTCAAGCATCTGCGGCGGGGGATTGAGGTCCTCGGGGACTTGGAAGCGTCGCTCCAGCGTGATCGTAAAGAGCTGGATTTCTATCTGGCGCTCGGACCGGCCGTGGCTGCGACCGAAGGCGATGCGGCCCAGGAAACGTCGAGGGTGTTCGCGCGCGCCCGCCAGTTGCTCGGCGACGGTGGGACGCCGACGGAACAGATGACGGTTCTTTGGGGCAACTATCTGGCCCACAGCATGCGGGCGGAGCATGCCGAGGCGCTCGAAGTTGCGCGACAATGCCTTACGTTGGCGTCGGAGCATGAGCACTTCGGCATGTCTGCGCTGGCCAACCGGTTCATGGGCCAGACGCTGTACTTCATGGGGGCCTTCGCTGATGCGCGGATTTACCTGGAGCGGACGCTAGCGATATGCGCCGCCAATCAGGAAATTATGGCGACCTATCGCCGGTTCGGCACTGACGATCAGGTCAATACGCTGACCTTTCTGGCCGTCACGCTTTTCCTTCTCGGCTACCCGGACCAGTCTGCCATCACGGCAGATCAAGCGGTCGCTCGGATGCGAAAGATTGGACACGCCTTCACGACCGCCCTGGCTCTCAGTCACATGGCGGTCCTCGGCATCATAGGCGGTGATCCACAACTGGCCTTGGCCAAAGCCGAAGAGGCGGTGGCCATTAGCGTGGAGAATGAACTTGGAAGTGCCGTTCACAGGGCGCGGTTCTTTCAGGGAGCATTGCTGGCCCAGGGCAACGACCCTCAACTTGGCATCGAATTGATGCGAAATGCGATCGCGGAGGCCGAAGACAACTCCGAACGAAACCGTCGTACCGTGTATCTTTGCCACGTCGCCATGGCTCATGCGCGCCTTGATCAGCCGGATGTTGGCCTTGGCCTGTTGGACGAAGCCTTAGGGATAGCGGAAACGACAAATGAGAAATTTTTTGAAGCTGAGCTGTGTCGTCTGAGAGGAATGGTTCTCCTGAGCCTTGGCAAGAAAAGCGAGGCGGAAGCCGAACTGCGTCGCGCATTGCTGATTGCGCAGCAACAGCAGGCTCGTTGGTGGGAGCTGCGCGCCGCCAACAGTCTCGCAGAGCATTTCCGGGACGAGGGCAACTACGCGGAAGCCTGCTCCATCATAAGTTCGGTTTCTCACTGGTTTGTCGAGGGGTTCGACACGCCAGATCTAAAGCAAGCCAAAGCACTTCTGGACCAGTTGAGTTGCCTGGCGAGCCCGCAAACTCAAACGGTCCAGGAACAATAGGGCAGACCCCTCCGCTCACGCGGTTAGCGCTTCCCGGCTTTGCGTTTCTTCTTCGCCGACAGCTTCTTGAGGTGTTGATCAACGACTTTGGATACGTTCTGAAGATGTTTCTTGTGCTCTTGAAGACTCTTCTTCAGCTCAGTCTTTTCGGCGTCACTCAAATTATCGACGTCCAAACTCTTTAAAACACCAATGAGAGCCATGATTGCCTCCGTGCCAATTCAACCAATGTCACATTGGTAGCCAAGGATTGGCCAGTGTCAATTGCAGAAGAGTTTGAGGATTCATTTTGTCGACGAGGCGTTACATCCGGCCGGTGCGGCGCGGTCGCTGGGCGATCGAGCTGTGGCGGGATTCGAAAACGACGAAACGGCCCATCGACTAATCTTCCAAAGTCATCCATTGACGATCAATCGTCCGATCGGCTTCTCCGGATCAGCGACTGCCTCGGTGAGCATTGCCTGGTAGCCCGTCATC
>NZ_JBAURI010000057.1:0-4821 GCF_049581145.1 Bradyrhizobium sp. | reverse complement strand
GGCTGTCACGCCTGGTGACGCGGCCGGCGACGATCGGCTTCGGCAAGAGCTATCCCGAGTTCTGGATCAATCTGCGCACCGGCGTGCCGAAGATGGCACCGGAGAGCGGCGGCCATGTCTGCCTGCGCGCCAAAACGACGACCGAGGTCGATGCTTTCCACGAAGCTGCGCTGCGGGCCGGCGGCGCCTCCGATGGACCGCCGGGCCTGAGGCCGCATGATCGCGTGCGCTATTACGCGGCGTTCGTCCTCGATCCCGACGGCAACCGGATCGAGGCCGTGACGTTTCCGTCCGAATGACGCCTCCGATTTTGACGCGTTTCCTTGACGCGAACCGGGGACCATCTCGCTGGAAAAAACGCTTCAGCTAAAACTTCTGCACGATCTCGGGTGTCAGCTCCTGCGATTCTTCCGGCACAGGGGCCGCAGCGGCCTGCAGGCGAGGCAGGATGTCCTCGACCCGTTCGGCCTTGAGGATATCGACCGACAGGCCGGAGCGGATGAATTGCGTCTCGCGCATGTGCAGGAGCAGCGCAAACAGCGGTTCCCAGAAGTCGTCGATGTTGGCGAGTAGCACCGGCTTGGCATGGCGGCCGAGCTGTTTCCAGGTCAGCTGCTCGACCAGCTCTTCCAGCGTGCCGACGCCGCCCGGCAGCGCCACGAAGGCGTCGGAATGCTCGAACATCAGTCGCTTGCGCTCGTGCATGTCGGGCGTGACGATCATTTCCTGGACGCGGGTCAGCGCGTTTTCGCGTGCGGTGAGGAAATCGGGGATGATGCCGGTGACGGTGCCGCCGTGGTCGAGCACGGAAGTGGCCACCGCGCCCATCATCCCCAGCGATCCGCCGCCATAAACGAGGCGAACGCCATTCTCTGCAAGCGTCTTTCCGAACGCTGTAGCCGCTTCAATGAAGCGGGGGTTTGTGCCGGGGCCGGAGCCGCAATAGACACAGACGGTTTTGATTTTGCTCATTCGAGTCATCTGGCACTGCAGCGTAAAGTTCGTCAAGTCATGAATGATTCGCAAAATACTCCTGAATCTACCGTTAATGCCCAACAATCGGCAAAGATTTTGCGATCAGCCGGGATGCACGTGGCATTTAGACACTATATGACCATGCCGACACAGATGAAAAACGCGGCACAATGAGGCGATTTTCCGGGCTCCATGAATCGATTTCCAGGCTCCTGATAGATGGCTCATCCTGATTTGTCCGCGCGCGGCGGCCAGGCGCTCCCCTCCGAGAACAGGTCGGCCGAACAGGCGACCCTGATGGGGACGCTGGCGCATCTGTGGCCTTACATCTGGCCCAGCGACCGCGCCGACCTCAAGATGCGCGTGGTCTGGTCGGTCGTGCTGCTCCTGATCGCCAAGCTCGCGACCCTGTCGGTGCCATTCACCTTCAAATGGGCGACCGACGCTTTGAGCGGCAAGGGGAGCGCGCCGCTCGGGTCCTCGAACTGGACGATGTGGCTCGTTGCCTCGCCGCTGATCATGACCGCGAGCTACGGCGCGCTGCGTGTGCTGATGGCGATCCTGACCCAGTGGCGGGACGGTATTTTTGCGCGCGTGGCGATGCATGCGGTGCGCAAGCTCGCTTACATCACCTTCGTTCACATGCACGAATTGTCGTTGCGCTTTCACCTGGAGCGCAAGACCGGCGGGTTGACGCGCGTCCTGGAGCGCGGCCGCGGCGGCATCGAAACCATCGTGCGGATGGTGATCCTGCAGTTGATCCCGACCGTCGTCGAGGTCTCGCTCCTGATGGGCGTCTTGCTGTGGCAGTTCGACTGGCGTTACGTCCTCGCCACGCTGACCACCGTCGTGATCTTCATGTCCTTCACCTATTTCGCCACCGAGTGGCGGATCGGCATCCGCCGCAAGATGAACGATTCCGACAGCGATGCGAACACCAAGGCGATCGACTCGCTGTTGAACTACGAGACCGTGAAATATTTCGGCGCGGAGGAGCGCGAGGCCAGCCGCTACGATCGTTCAATGGAGCGCTACGAGCAGGCGAGCGTCAAGGCCTACACGTCGCTCGCCCTGCTCAACACCGGGCAGGCCGTCATCTTCACCGTGGGCCTGACTGCGACCATGATCATGTGCGCGATCGGGGTGCGCAGCGGGCGCAACTCGGTCGGCGATTTCGTCATGGTCAACGCCATGATGATCCAGCTTTATCAGCCGCTGAACTTCATGGGCATGGTCTATCGCGAGATCAAGCAGGCGATCATCGATATCGAGAAGATGTTCGACGTGCTGGCGCGCGAGCCCGAGATCGAGGACGTCCCAGGCGCAAAGCCCTTGCTGGTGACCTCGGGCAGCGTGCGTTTCGAGAGCGTGAGCTTTTCCTATGAGCCTGAGCGCGAGATCTTGAAGGGAGTGAGCTTCGAGGTGCCGGCCGGCAGGACGGTGGCGATCGTCGGCCCCTCGGGCGCCGGCAAATCGACGATTTCCCGGCTCCTGTTCCGGCTTTATGACGTCTCGGGCGGCCGCATCCTGATCGACGGCCAGGATATCCGGAGCGTCACGCAGGCCTCGCTGCGGGCCGCGATCGGCATGGTGCCGCAGGACACCGTGCTGTTCAACGACACCATTCGCTACAACATCCGCTATGGCCGCTGGGATGCCGGCGATGCCGAGGTCGAGGAGGCCGCGCGGCTCGCCCAGATCGACGGCTTCATCCGCATGGCGCCCAAGGGCTACGAGACCCAGGTCGGCGAGCGCGGCCTGAAGCTGTCGGGCGGCGAGAAGCAGCGTGTCGCGATCGCGCGCACGGTCTTGAAGGCGCCGCCGATCCTGGTGCTGGACGAAGCGACGTCGGCGCTGGACAGCCACACCGAGCACGAAATCCAGGGCGCGCTCGACCGGGTGTCGCGCAACCGCACTTCGCTGGTGATCGCGCACCGGCTCTCCACCGTCGTCGGCGCCGATGAAATCATCGTGCTGGACCAGGGCTGCATCGCCGAGCGCGGCACGCACGCCCAACTTTTGGCGAAGAGCGGGCTCTATGCTGCGTTGTGGAACAGGCAGCGCGAGGCCGAGGAGGCCCGTGAGCGGCTGGCGCAGATCGACGACGATGATGACACGCCCAATCGGGTGCCGCCGCCGGTCGACGAAGCGATCGCAACCGCCGCGGAATGAGCGCAATCACATGATGGCAAATCGCTCTCGCCGCATGGTAGAGGGGTTCGACGACGTCGAGCCGGGAGAGGGACGCCAAAATGACCAGTGAGCTTTGATGTCGATTACCGATTCCATTCGCGGACAAATTCCACCAATCCACCCGGAAGGGTATCCCTTCATCGGCGGTTTCGCGCTGGTGACCCTGATCCTGTTCTGGATCTGGTCGCCGCTCGGCTGGATCGGCACCGTGCTGACGATCTGGTGCGCGCTGTTCTTCCGCGACCCGGTGCGGGTCACGCCGGTGCGCGACGGCATCGTGGTGGCGCCGGCCGACGGCCGGATTTCCATGATCACCCAGGCTTTGCCTCCGGCCGAGCTCGGGCTCGGCGACCGGCCGCTGCCGCGCGTCTCGATCTTCATGAGCGTGTTCAACTGCCACGTCAATCGCAGCCCGGTGACGGGGCGGATCGATCGTATCGCCTATCGGCCGGGCAAGTTCATCAATGCCGAGCTCGACAAGGCGAGCGAGGACAATGAACGCAACTCGCTGGTGATCTCCACCCCGCAGGGGCGCATCGGCGTGATCCAGATCGCAGGTCTGGTGGCGCGCCGCATCGTGTCGTTCGTCCGTGAAGGCCAGTCGATCGGGGCGGGCGAGCGGTTCGGGCTGATCAGGTTCGGATCGCGTCTCGACGTCTATCTGCCCGACGGCACCAAGCCGTTGGTCGCGGAAGGCCAGACAGCGCTTGCTGGCGAGACCATTCTGGCCGACTTCCGCGTCAACGATCCGGGCCGGACCTTCCGTAGCATTTGATTAACCCTCTCGCCAGGGTACGAAACTGCCGCAGCGATGGCGGCCAGCCGCGGCGCTTGCTATATGGTGATGCATGATGGACCCATTCGAGCCGCCATCTCCGGAGTTGCGCCGTCGCCGGTTTCGTCCGATTCCGGTGCGGATGCTGGTGCCCAACGTCATCACCCTGCTTGCGATCTGCGCCGGGTTGACTGCAATCCGGCTGTCCACGGAAGGGCGGATGGACATCGCGGTGTACGCGATCGTATTGGCCGCCTTTCTCGACGGCGTCGATGGCCGCGTCGCGCGCATGATCAAGGGGCAGTCGAAATTCGGTGCCGAGCTCGACAGCCTCGCCGATTTCGTCAATTTCGGTGTTGCGCCGGGCCTGATCCTGTATTTCTGGCAATTGCACGAGCTGAATAATGGTGGCTGGATCGCGGCCATGGTGTTCGCGATCAGCGGCGGGTTACGGCTGGCGCGTTTCAATGCCGCGATCGACCAGCCGAACAAGCCGGCCTTCGCCGCGAACTATTTCACCGGCGTTCCCGCGCCCGCCGGCGCGATCACTGTCCTGTTGCCGATCTATCTCGCGTTCCTGGGGCTGCCCAAGCCGCCGGCCACGCTGACGGCGTTTTATACGCTTTTGATCGCGTTCCTGATGGTGTCGCGGCTGCCGGTATTTTCGGGCAAGAGCGTGCGCATGCGCGTGCCGCCGGAGCTGGTGCTGCCGGTCTTCGTCTCGGTCATCCTCTTCATTGCGCTGCTGATCGGCTATCCCTGGTACCTTCTGTCGGCCGGCGCGGTACTTTATCTGCTTGGCCTGCCGCTCAGCTGGAAATCCTATCGCGGTCAGGCGCGCCATCTGGCCGCGGTCACGGCGCCCGCTGGGGTGACGA
>NZ_JBAURI010000056.1:0-5416 GCF_049581145.1 Bradyrhizobium sp. | reverse complement strand
GTGTAGGACTCGTTGCGATAGTCAGTGAGCAGATTGTCGGCGACCATGTAGACGAGGTCGGCGCCATAGCAGAACGATTCGGCCGCAGCGTGTTCGGTGGCCTCGCCTTCGGGGCCGATGACGACTGCGGCAAGATCGACACTCAGCTTGTCGGCCAGCTTGCGGCCGGCGCCCATCAGTTCCCAGGAGACCGGATGGACCTGACCGCGCTCCTGCTCAATGAAGACCCAGACGTGCTTGTAGGCCTTGAAATGCTCAGGCAGCTCCTTCTTGGTCGAGGCGCGCCCGCCGGCGGCAGGTGTCTTGACGGGAGTCTTGGTGGCATTGCTCATGGGCTTCTCCCGTTCAAAATCCGCGCGCCGACACCGCGAGCTCGGCTTCGATGCTGGGCTGGCGCTTGAAGATGGCCTCGATCAGCGCCTCGGCCGGCTGATCGCCGACCTCCACGATCGTTGCCTTGTCGGTTCGCGCCGCCGGGGCAAAGACGCGCTTGACGATGGTCGGCGAGCCCCGCAGACCGCATTTCGAAATATCCTCGACGCCGGCATCCTGTGCGCTCCACTTCACGATGATGGCGCGCGCGGCGCGCAAGGCATCCGGCATCGCGCCGCGGCGAATCTGGTTGGTCGCTTCCAGCATCGTGATCAGACAGGGTAACTTGGTGCGCAGCACCTGCACACCGCCCTCGGAGCGCCGCTCCGCCTCGACTGTCCGTTCCGTCAGGTCCAGCGCGCTGACCTTGGCCACATAAGTCAGCTGCAGCAGGCCGAGACGTTTGGCGACGCCGGGCCCGACCTGCGCGGTGTCGCCGTCGATTGTCTGCTTGCCGGTAAAGACCAGGTCGGGGGCGCCGAATTCGGTGCCGATCTTCCGGATCGCGGTCGCAAGCGCATAGGTCGTCGCCAGCGTATCGGCGCCGGCAAAGAAGCGATCGGTGAGCAGGACCGCGCGATCGGCGCCAAAGGTCAGCGCCTTGCGCAGACTGTCCTCTGCCGAGGGCGGCCCCATGGTCAGCACGGTGACTTCACCGCCGAACTTGTCGCGCAGCTCCAGCGCGGCTTCGAGCGCGAACAGGTCATAGGGGTTGATGATGGTCGGCACCCCCTGCCGCATGATGGTATTGGTCACGGGATGAACGCGGATCTGCGCGGAGTCCGGAACCTGCTTGATGCAGACAACGATATGCATGCGCCTCTCCAAATCTTCGACCGATCTGTCGGAGAGGAGAACAGCAAGTGCCGTACCAAGTGCCGGCCGGCGTAAAATAAGTCGCGAATACAAAGGCTTGGGAGAAGCCGCAAAAGGCGTTGAACCGTTCCCCACGAGACAATCCCGACACACGTCGGAAATGCGACAGCGCCTGATCGGCCAGGCGAAAGCACCGGCTTGCGATCCGGCCGAGCAGCGCACGCGACAAAGCGGGCCGACTCTCGGTCGACCCGCCCTGCAAACGCGCGAGCTGAGTTATTTGATGCTGCTGAGCGGCACAAAGGCTGCCGCCGGCTTCTGGGCCGGAGCGACCGCGTCCTTCAGAACCTTGAAGACGCGCTGATCGATCGGCGATGATTTGACGAAATCGGCATAGGCCTTCTCGAGCACCGACTTACAGCGCTCCGCCACGGCCGCATCGGCGGTGCCGGCGAAGTCCTCGCCCGCGAGATATTGTCCCATGCGCCGCAGAATGTGCAGCCGCGCCACATTGACGACCTTGGCGTCATACTCGACGCCGAGCAGCGCGAAGAACTCTTCCGCCGCCGATGCCTTCTGCAGGCGGTCGAGAATGCCGCTTGGATCGGCTTGCAGAGCTTGAGGGTCGGCCATCGCATTCTCCTTCAGGGTTGAGCCACGTGGCTGGCAGGCTCGGTTGCCGTCTGCTCGTCTCGCACCGCTCCGCCTCCGTCGCGCACACGTCTCTGCAAATGCGCGAGGCGGGCTTCGAGAAATTCGACCCGGTCCAGCAAGACCTCGATGGCGTCGCCGACCGGATCGGGCATCAGATGATGATCGAGATCGATATGGCCGACGACCCGGCGATGGCTGAGCTGCGGCCGCACCACCCTGGCCGGGATGCCGACCACAGTGACGTCGGGCGGAACGTTCTCGATCACCACCGAATTGGCACCGATGCGCGATCCGCTTCCCACCGTGATCGGCCCGAGGATCTTCGCGCCGGCGCCGACCACCACGCCATTTTCCAACGTCGGATGGCGCTTACCGGGCGACCACGATACGCCGCCAAGCGTCACGCCGTGATACAGCGTCACGTCGTCGCCGACCTCGGCGGTCTCGCCGATGACGACGCAGGCGCCGTGATCGATGAAGAACCGGTGTCCGATGCGGGCACCCGGATGAATGTCGACATTGGACAGAAAGCGGCCGAACCACGACAACAGCCGTGCCGGAAAGCGCCAGCCGGCCGTCCACAGCCGATGCGCGGCGCGATGCCAGATCAGCGCGTGAATGCCGGGATAAGTCAGCAACGTCTCGAACCGGCTGCGCGCCGCGGGATCGCGCAGGCGAACGCAGCCGACGTCCTCCTTGATCAGCCAGAGCAGCGAGGGCTTGGAGGAAGCTGCGGAGACGCGCTCGACGGCAGGGATATCGGCTATGCCCGACATGATGGTCTCACGCGCAGTTGGCAAGCGATCGCTCACGGACTTCGCACCAGATGGCGCGCACCGTCTCGCGCATTACCGGCCCCTTGTTTTCGACGGCATATTTGCGCACCTGCAGCAAGATCCGTCTCGCCTCGTCGGCGCTGAACGACAGTTGCAGCTCCGACAATAGCGACGTGATCGCGGAGAGGCCGGAATGCTTGCCTATCACGATCCGGTTGGAACGGCCGAACAATCGCGGATCGAGCGACTGGTAGGTGCGCTGGTCCTTCAACAACCCGTCGACGTGAATACCGGACTCGTGCGTGAAGACGTGCTCGCCGACGATCGCCTTGTTGAGCGGGATCGCGCGCGAGGCGGCCCTCGCCACCACCTCGGCGACATTTTCGAGCTCGGACAACACGATGCCGGTGTCCCGGCCATAAAGCTGCTTCAGCGCGACGGCGACCTCCTCGAGCGGCGCATTGCCGGCGCGCTCGCCAAGGCCGATCACGGTGACCGACGCATGGGACGCGCCGGCCTTGATCGCCGCGAGGGTGTTTGCGGTCGCCAGCCCGAGGTCATCGTGCCCGTGAAATTCGAGTTCGAGATCGGTGGTGGCGCGAAGCCGCGCCATCAGCGCGTGGGAAGCGTCCGGATCGAGCACGCTGAGCGTGTCGGCGATGCGAAACCGCCGGGCGCCCGCGGCCCTCGCGGTTGCGATCAATTCGATGAGAAAATCGGCATCGGCGCGCGAGGAATCCTCGCCACCGACCGCGACCGCCAATCCCTTGTCGCGCGCATAGCCGACCACCCGCTTGACCTGCTCCAGCGCAGCCGCGCGGCCGCCGCCGCCGAGCTTCGCGGCCATCTGCACGTCGGAGCACGGGATCGAGACGTTGACCATGGACACGCCAGCCGACATCGCCGCATCGACATCCTCGCGCCGCATCCGGCACCAGCCGATCGCCGTCAGCGGCAGTCCGGCTTCGACGATGGCGCGGATGGCGGTGACCTCCTCGTGCCCCATCGCGGGCGTTCCGGCTTCGATTTCGGTCACGCCGGCTCGCGCCAGCGCGCGGGCAATCGCAACCTTCTCTTCGGTCGTGAAGGCCACACCGGGTGCCTGCTCGCCGTCGCGCAACGTCGTGTCATTCAGGACGATCGGTCTTGATCGCGCTGGGTCGGATGGAGCGGGGGCGAGGGCGGTCATGGGGACTCCCGTGTCAGTGCTTGCACTTCACCTTGAGCAACCCGCGTGCCACGCCCATAATCATCTAAGCATATGATAATATGTATCTTTTTTAGCCTGCTGGAATTGTCGCAATCAGGACAGCGTCGTAAACGCGACACAGATCCGAACGGGTCAGCTCTGCTTGCGACGCAGATGCACGATGACGTCGACCCGGGAGATCTCATGGCCCGGCAATGGCTCGGGCACGTGTTCCAGCAACACGCCGGGCTCGGGGACATCGAAGAGAACGTCCTCGCCGTCGACGAAGAAATGCGGATGCACGCTGGTATTCGTGTCGAAAAACGAGCGCGATCCATCAGGGCCGATCCGGCGCAACAGGCCCGCCTGGGTGAACTGGTTCAGGGTATTGTAGACGGTAGCCTGCGAGACATGAATGCCAGCCGCGAGAGCTTCCGTATAAAGCATGTCCGCCGTGACATGACGGTCGCCCTTCGCAAACATCAGCTGGCCCAGCATCAGCCGCTGCCGCGTCGGCCGCAGGCCGGCCCCGCGCAAGAGATCGGTACAGCGATCCTCGGAATAGTCGGCGCAAGCGGCCTCAAACCCGAACCCGGATTGCGTCTCAGCGTCGAGCCGGAAAAACTCGACGGCGGCGTCTGGGGTGGGACTGATCAGCGTATCCATCACGACTCGTCCGTCGATGCACCGGCGGTGGCGGGAAGCAACTCAGCCTGCAGCAGGAATTCGCGGCGCCGCTCCGCCATCCGGCTCTCGCCGCTCTCATCCCCGAAACACAATTCGAAGTCATTGCATTGCGTGCATACCGGGGTGGTACACATGACAAAGCCGTCGTCCTCGCACAGCATACGATAGAAGAAGCGCTTCCAACGCATGTTCTTGGTATTGCGCACGGCGAGCGGACCGAAGTGGCGGCTCAGCAGACGGGACAGCTCGGAGCGATCTCGCAAACCGAGGTCTTCCCAGAGATGATTCGGCTCCATCGCGCGGCGCGCGACCATCGCGGCCAGCCATTGACCGACGTCGCCCACGCTCGAACGCTGCGCGAGCAGAAGCTCGCGAACCATGGCGGCCTCGTCATCCTCGGCCGCCGCAACCGGCTGGCACCAGTCGCCAAGATTCCGTCGCCCGCTCGGAAAGCATTCGGACACCAGTGCCGCGAGGTCGGAAACGGCCAAGCCGGCGCGTTCGGCGAGTCCCTCGTCGCTCATCGCGCCGTTCGTTGCGCAGTCCATCGCCGCGACCGCGAGGATCGATGCCAGCACGTGCCGGTCGAAATCGGTGTTGTCTTCGATAATGGCCTCGGCCGGGTCACAGCCCGTCAGCAGGCGATAGGTCGCAATCCCGATATGGGCATCGTCATTGCAGTCGGAGTCATTGCAGTCGGAGTCATGGCAGTCGGAGTCATGGCAGTCGGACATGGCCAGCGAGGGCGAACGCGGCGCGATGGAAGGACCTGCTCTATCCGCTGTGATCACGCTCTGCTCCCAAGTCTCTCGACGGACTGAGGTCATCGACAGTGATGCCGGCCTCCCCGATGGGGATGAGGAGGCCGGCACCGGTGCTGGTTACGCTGACATGGCGGCGAGTTCGGCCGCGGTCTTGCCGA
>NZ_JBAURI010000055.1:0-1752 GCF_049581145.1 Bradyrhizobium sp. | reverse complement strand
CGGCTCGGCGATGTATTCGATCCAGGCGCTGTGGACCGCCGCGCAGCGCAAGCTGCCGCTGACCGTCGTGGTGATCAACAATGCAGGCTACGGCGCGATGCGCTCGTTCAGCCAGGTGATGCAGGTGCGCAATGTGCCGGGCTTAGATCTGCCCGGCGTCGATTTCGTCAAGATCGCACAAGGCATGGGCTGCGACGCGGTTCGCGTCGCCAAATCCTCCGAGTTGGCCGGCGCGCTGTCGCGCGGACTGGTGCATGACGGCACCAGCCTGATCGAGGTGGTGGTGGATTCAGCGGTGCCGCTACTCTACGCACAGAGGAGTTAGTAGGCGCCGGCGCATTCAATCGTCATTGCGAGGAGCGGCAGCGACGAAGCGATCCACATCTCTCGCGCGGATGCATGATTGCTTCGCTGCGCCCGCAATGACGAGAGCCAGGTTCAGTCGGCGTCACGACGCCAGAAACCCGCCATCCGCCGCCAGCACATGGCCGACCACGTAGGACGATGCGTCAGACAATAGCCACAGCACGGCTTCGGCGACCTCCTCCGGCTTGCCCATCCGCCGCAGCGGCAGACCGGCCGCGACACTTGCCATGTCACCGACGCCCGAGCGCAGCATCATGTCGGTGACGACGCGGCCCGGCGCGACCCCGTTGATCCGCACCCCGCGCGGCGCCGCCTCCAGTGCCGCCGAACGCACCAGCGAGATCACCGCCGCTTTCGACGCCGAATAAAGCGAGAGGCCGGAATTGGGATTGCGCACGCCGCTCACCGAGGCATTGACGACGATGCTGCCCTCGCCGCGCGCGAACATCGCCGGCAACTGGTGGCGCAGGCAAAGAAAGACCGAGCGGACATTGCCGTCGAACACCTCGTCATAGATGCTGCTCGCCTGCTGTTCGAGCGGCGCGCGTCGTTCCTGGAAGCCGGCATTGTTGAAGGCGATGTCAAGCCGGCCGAAACGCTCGATCGCGGTTGCAACGAGGCGCGCGACCTCGTCCTCACGCGTGACGTCGGTCCTGACCGCGAGCGCCTGCGCGCCAAGCGCCCGGCACTGCGCTGCCGTCTGTTCGATTTCCGCCTCGCGCCGGCCGGCGATCAGCACCGCCGCGGCGCCTTCAGCCGCTATCCGCAGCGCCGCCGCGCGACCAATGCCGCTGCCGCCGCCGGTCACCAGGCAGATTTTCCCCGCCATCCGCTCCGTGGCCGGATGGCCATCGATCGGCAGCACTTCGCTCATCACGCGCAAATCCCGCAAACGCCGGTGCCTGCTCCATTGCAAGGCACATAGTTGTATGATACAACTATAAGCCTGGAGTCAAGATGCATCCCGACAGGCCGATCCCCGAGGCGATCCTGATCGACGATATCCGTGCGGCCTCGCGGCTGATGGTGCGCGAGCTCGGCTTCATGGATGCCACGGTGGCCGCGACCGATTATCCGCCGTCGGCCGTCCACACGATTCTCGAGATCGGCATTCGCGGACCGATGACCTCCGTTCAGCTCACCGACTTCCTGCATCTGGAGAAGTCGAGCGTCAGCCGCCTGGTGCGCAAGCTGATCGACAATGGCGAGTTGAAGGAAACCACGGACGCGGACGACGCGCGGATCAAGCCGCTGGCGCTGACCGCCAAGGGAAGGCGCACGCTGGCCGCGCTGCACGCGTTCGGCAGGCGGCAGGTGTCGGGCGCGCTGGCGCAGCTGACGGAGGCCGAACGCCGGATGGTGCGCCAGGGATTGATGCTCTACGCC
>NZ_JBAURI010000054.1:0-4692 GCF_049581145.1 Bradyrhizobium sp. | reverse complement strand
GCCGAGGCCGGCGAGGGCAAGGGCGCCATGGTCGAAGAGGCGGTGACGCCCAATCACATTGCGCAGGTGGTGTCGCGCTGGACCGGCATTCCGGTCGACCGCATGCTGGAAGGCGAGCGCGCGAAGCTCCTGCGCATGGAGGAGCAGCTGGAAAAGCGCGTGGTCGGTCAGGCCGAGGCCGTGCGTGCGGTGGCGACCGCCGTGCGCCGCTCCCGCGCCGGCCTGCAGGACCCGAACCGTCCGATGGGCTCGTTCATGTTCCTGGGGCCCACCGGCGTCGGCAAGACCGAACTGACCAAGGCGCTCGCCGAATATCTCTTCAACGACGAGACCGCGATGGTCCGCCTCGACATGTCCGAGTACATGGAGAAGCATTCGGTGTCGCGGCTGATCGGTGCGCCTCCGGGCTATGTCGGTTACGACGAGGGCGGCGCGCTGACCGAGGCGGTGCGACGCCGGCCCTACCAGGTGGTGCTGTTCGACGAGATCGAGAAGGCGCATCCCGACGTCTTCAACGTGCTGCTGCAGGTGCTCGACGATGGCCGGCTGACCGACGGGCAGGGCCGCACCGTCGACTTCCGCAACACGCTGATCATCATGACCTCGAATCTCGGTTCGGAGTTCCTGGTGAACCAGCCGGAGGGCGAGGATACGTCGGCGGTGCGCGAGCAGGTCATGTATGCCGTGCGCGCGCACTTTCGGCCCGAATTCCTCAACCGCGTCGACGAGATCATCCTGTTCCACCGCCTGCAGAAGAGCGAGATGGGCCGGATCGTCGAGATCCAGTTCGCTCGGCTGCAAAGGCTCTTGGAGGAGCGCAAGATCGTGCTCACGCTCGACGAGGCAGCGCGCGATTGGCTCGCGGCCAAGGGCTGGGACCCCGCCTATGGTGCGCGTCCCTTGAAGCGCGTGATCCAGCGCAACCTGCAGGATCCGCTCGCCGAGATGATCCTGGCCGGCGACGTGAAGGACGGCGACCGCGTCGCGATCTCGAGCGAAGGCAACGTTTTGACCTTCAACGGCAAGGCGCCGAATACCGCCGAGATCGCGCAGTTCGAGGCCCCGCTGCCGAAGCGCAAGCTGAACTGACGCAGGCGGTTCGCGGCCGCACGTTCGGACTCCGAAGGCGTCAAAATCCCCTCCGCGATGCGGAGGGGGGGTTTGCTCAGTTCAAGCGCCGGCGCGCCGATGAGGTCGTGAAGCGCCAATGCGACTGCGGCCACCCCGGCGCATGACGCAAAGCGGCAATTCCGGTGATGGCTTGGCTTGAACAATGTCGAGGCGCGTTGCGATTGACATCGACGATAGGTCTGCGCCGGCTTGGACGGTCGACGCCAAATCCACCGTGCAGACCTCTGCCGCCGTTCCAAGCGAGCGCTTAACCGAGCTGTTACCGAATGGCGGCTCGTAAGATGGACGATCTCAGCGGTCGCTGACCTGCAGCGTGCCGCCGGTGGCGTCCGAGATGTGTCCGATGGCGCCGGCGCGGCCGTTCAGCATGGTGTCGATGCGGTCGCGCTCCTTTTCGAAGCTGGCGATCATCGCGCCTTCCAGCGCGCGGCCGCGCGGCAGCTTGATGCGCATGGGGTCGACGAAGCGGCCGTTGACCAGGATCTCAAAGTGCACGTGCGGACCGGTCGACTGGCCGGTCGATCCGACGAAGCCGATCACCTGACCCTGACGCACCCGCTTGCCGATTTCCATGCCCTTGGCAAAGGCCGACATGTGGCCGTAGGCGGTCTCATAACCGTTGTTGTGCTTGATGCGGATATATTTGCCGTAGCCGCCTTCGAGGCCGGCCTTTTCGATCTCGCCGTTGCCGGCGGCAAAGATCGGCGTGCCATAGGCGGTGGCCCAGTCGACGCCGGTGTGCATCTTGAAAATGCCCAGGATCGGATGGCGGCGGTTGCCGAAGCCCGAGCGCATGATGGCTTCATTGACCGGCTTGCGCACCAGAAACTTCTTCGCGCTCTTGCCGCTCTCGTCATAATAGTCGACCACCCCGTCATCGGGGGTCTGGAAGCGGTAATATTTCTTGGTCTCGCCGCCCAAGGTGAGCGAAGCGAACAGAACCTCGTTCTTGTCGGCGTTCGAGCCCTCGTCCTCGCCGGCATAGAATACGTCGAAGGAATCACCAGGCTGCACCTTGCGCTGGAAGTCGACGTCGTAGGAATAGATCCGGATCATTTCGTCGATGACGGGGGTCGGCACCTTGTTGCGGAGCGCCGTCTCATAGATGCTCTGGTAGAGTCGGACGCCGCTGCCGTCGTCGTCGTCGTCCTCCTCCTGGCTGTTGCTGCTGTTGTCGGCGGTGTCGCTAACGGTGTTCATGCTCTGCACGTCGACCGCGACATATTTGCCGAGGTCCGACAGTGCGGCAGCGGCCTCGATCGTCGTGTCATTGGCGACGATCACGCGGTAGGGCTGCAGCCGCGCGCCGGGCGCAGCACTTGCGGGAGCCATCAGGATGCGCAGCTTCTCGCCGTCCTTGAGGCCGCCGTCGCGGCCATGGACGCCCAGCATCGCCGCGATCGCCTTGGCATCGTCAGGGGTTGCGCCCTGATCGTGCAGCACCGAGGTGACGCTATCGCCCCTCTTGACGATATGGACGTGCTCGCCGATCGGATTGCCGCCGGTGACCTGGTCCTTGGTCTTCGGCAGCAGCGTGACGTTCTCCGGCACCACCCGTGTTTCGAATCCGGCATAGGGGTCGGAGGCCGCGCCTTCGGCGGCGTACGCCATCTTGAGGTCCGACTGCGCGCCGCTGGCGTCTGCCGTGGCGTTGGCGAGCGCGTAGCGTACGCCGCTGCCATTGCCGTGCCAGTTCGCGGCATCGCGCACCCGCAACAGCACCTCGTCGAGCGCGACCACGGCCGCGATCTTCGCCTTCGGCAGCACCTGCCCCAGATCCTTGGTGACGAAGGACACCTCGGCATCGGGCTCGGCCGCGTCGGCCGCGGCCTGATCGCCGGCGGAACCGGTGGCGTCGGTATCGGAATCGTTCAGCAGGCGCTGGACGTTGAAGGCCGGAATCTTGGCGCTGAGGTCGCTCGTCGTCATCGACAGATTGCCGGAGATGCGGATCAACGGCCGTACCCGCATCACGTCGTGGTTGCCGACACGGGTAGCGGTGGAGACCCGCACCACGCTGCGCGTGGCGGTCGAATCACCGGGGGGCGGCAGCCGGTCGCTCTTGCGCAGCGTCGTGGTGTGGTCATTGGCGCCAAAGGCGCCGCGCAGCGCGGTCTCGACCCGCTCCGGCATCCTGGCAAAGGTCATTTCGCCGTCCAGCGACGCAAAAACGGCGCCGCCGATCAAGGCCGCGCCGCACAGTCCGGTCAGGATGGTGCCGCTGAACCATTGCACGGAGACGCGGCGGCGGTCGATCACAGCGGCCTCGGAACCGTCGACCGACAGCGGCGGCTCGTGGCCGAGATCAATGATCCCGATCTCGCGCCCGTACCCGCCCCCGCGTGACGTCCTTTGGCTCAACCGGCGTCCCCCCAAATTCCAACGTTCACATACGGGGAGATCTTCGGCCCGCTCTCGACCCGTGTTCGCTCCCCGCCAAGGGAGATCGGGAACATGGCCTATGCATGGTTGTCCGGGAATCACGGCGACACGGGCCGACTGGAATCGGGAACAACAACGCTGTGTTAAGATCTCTCGATGTCTCTCGGCCATCAGGAACAGACGGCTTTGTCTCGGCTCGCCCGTGCCTGACCAGATGAGCGCCGGCAGCCCCCACTGGCACCGGCGATTCATTCGTTAAGCACCTGTCAGAACGTCGCAGGATTGTGGCTCAAGTACGGCGTGTTCATCCGAAAGAACGCGGCTCCTCGCACCGCAAAAATTTCCACACGATGCGACGATTTGTTGACAACAGGCGTTGACAACGACGAATGGGCGGGCCTATAACCCGGCCACTGAGCGCGGCACTGCATTGGCCCTCGGCCAACGCAAGTTTCCGCGCCCGTAAAGCTCCTCACTATGATGAGTGACTCAACAGCCGGCACCAGTCGGTTGTGATTTGCCGTCGGAAGAGGTTGCGGACTCCCACAACTGGGAGTGGGGCGGTCGCTCCGGGCTGTTTGACAAGTGAAGATGAAGAAAGAGAAACGTGGACGGCGGAGTCCTTGCGGGTCTCGGATACTTGGAAACCTCGGTTTTCTTGTTTCGGGGCCGGACGAAAGACTTCGGCGGTACACGTTTTGAATAAGGTTACACCATGATCTCTTCATTGAGATCGCGTCGTCAGCGATGTGAATCGCGGTCGATGAATGGTGGGACCTCGTCAAAATTTGTGATCAGCCGGCTCAAAGTTTCAAGTCCAACTTGAGAGTTTGATCCTGGCTCAGAGCGAACGCTGGCGGCAGGCTTAACACATGCAAGTCGAGCGGGCATAGCAATATGTCAGCGGCAGACGGGTGAGTAACGCGTGGGAACATACCTTTTGGTTCGGAACAACCCAGGGAAACTTGGGCTAATACCGGATAAGCCCTTACGGGGAAAGATTTATCGCCGAAAGATTGGCCCGCGTCTGATTAGCTAGTTGGTGAGGTAATGGCTCACCAAGGCGACGATCAGTAGCTGGTCTGAGAGGATGATCAGCCACATTGGGACTGAGACACGGCCCAAACTCCTACGGGAGGCAGCAGTGGGGAATATTGGACAATGGGCGCAAGCCTGATC
>NZ_JBAURI010000053.1:0-2013 GCF_049581145.1 Bradyrhizobium sp. | reverse complement strand
CAAGGCGCGAGGCGATCGCCGACGCGCTGTCGTCATCGCGTTCGGCGATCAGGCGCGCGGCGCCCGCGGTATCGCCCGCCACGATCGGCTTGATGTCGAGTTTCCTGATGATGCGCCGGCACTGGCCGAGCGCGTGGACGTGGCTTTCCACCGTCTTGACGCCGGCGAGCCTGGCGCCCTTCGGCGCCATCAATTGATGATGGATCGGCAGAAAATATTCGCCGACGATGAACAGGCCGGACGCCGGCAACAGGTGATGGATGTCGGCGACGCGGCCGGCGACCGAATTCTCGATCGGGATCATGCCGAGCTCGGCTTCCCCTGAGGCGATCGCTGCCAGCGCGTCCTCGAAGGTCGGGCAGGGCAACGGCTCGGCGGCCGGATAGGCCTCGACGATGGCGATGTGGGAATTGGCGCCCGGCTCGCCCTGGAACGCGATTTTCAGCTGCTTGGTCATGCTGGGGCGCCTTGTAGCAGCCGCTCAGGCTTTTGCCAGTATGCGGCGGGCGGTTTCCAGGTCGGCCGCGGTGTCGACGCCGCGCGGCACGTGATCGACGATGGTGATGTCGATCCGCATGCCGGCTTCCAGCGCGCGGAGCTGCTCGAGCTTCTCCTGCTGCTCCAGCGGCGAGGGCGGCAGGCTGACGAAGCGCTCCAGCGCGGCGCGCCGATAAGCGTAGAGGCCGATATGGTGGTAGCGCGGTCCGTCGCCCCAAGGCGCGGTGGCGCGGGTGAAATACAGCGCCCGCAGCCGCCGGTCGCCGACCGGCGAGCCGACCGCCTTCACCACGCTCGGCGCAAGGCTTTCCTCCTCGGTGTGGATTTCGGCCGCCAGGGTCGCGATATCGACCACGGGATCATCCAGCGGGCCCAGCACATCGCGTATGTTGTCGGTCGCAATGGTTGGAAAATCGCCCTGCAGATTGATCACGATGTCCGCTCTGTGCGTCGGATCCAGCATTTCCAGCGCCTCGAAAATCCGGTCCGACCCGGACGGATGGTCCGCCCGCGTCATGACCACGTCGCCGCCATGCGCCCGCACGGCCGCTGCGATCTCCGCGGTGTCGGTTGCAACCGCGACCCGGCCGATTGCGGCCTCCTGGGCGCGCCGCAGCACATGCACGATCATGGGCATGCCGGCGATATCCATCAGCGGCTTGCCGTACAAACGGGTGGAGGCCATCCGGGCCGGAATCAGCACCAGGGTGCGGCTTGTATCGGTCATCAGGAACAGGGTTGAGATGGGCGCGCGATTGAAGGGGGTTGTGAATTCCCGCCCGCTTATACGGGTTGCCAGAGCACGGGCAAACCGATATCTCCTTGTTCGCTTTGGGGGTGCGGAACGAAGGCCCAACTTTGCCCAACTTTCAAGGCTCATTCCCGCCGCCGCCAGGCGGCTCCAGACACCGACCTTCCGGCCCGGAGCCTTGATCCAAAATGGACTCCTTTGAACTCAATAAAATTATCGGCGCCGTTCTGGCCAGCTGCCTGATTCTCCTGATCACGAGCTTTACCGCCAACGCGCTGTTTGCGCCGCAGATGCCGGAAAAGCCGGGTTTCGTGATTGAGGCGAAGGAAGCCGCCCCGGGCGGCGCCAAGGAAGCGGCGGCGGCTCCGTCGGAGCCGATCGAGAAGCTGCTGCAGACCGCCTCGGTCGAGAAGGGCGCGGCGGCGGCCAAGAAGTGCCAGGCCTGCCACACCTTCGAAAAGGACGGTCCCAACCGGGTCGGCCCCAACCTCTACAACATCGTCGGCGACAAGAGAGGCGAGGGCCGCAACGGCTTCAACTTCTCGGCGGCGATGAAGGCCAAGGGCGGCACCTGGACCTATGACGATCTCAACAAGTTCATCACCAATCCGAAGGCCTTCATTCCCGGGACCGCGATGGGTTTTGCCGGCATCCCCAAGGACAGCGAGCGCGCCGACGTGATCGACTATCTGCATACCCTGTCGGACAACCCGGTTCCGCTGCCCGCGGTGGCGTCGAAATAGCCGGGTCGGCTGCCTCCGGAT
>NZ_JBAURI010000052.1:0-2352 GCF_049581145.1 Bradyrhizobium sp. | reverse complement strand
CAATACGATGGTCGATCAGCTCAACCGCTTCGCGGGCGAAGTGACCCGCGTCGCGCGCGAGGTCGGCACGGAAGGGCGCCTCGGCGGGCAGGCGCAGGTTCCCGGCGTCGCCGGCACCTGGAAGGATCTGACCGACACCGTCAACTTCATGGCGGCCAACCTCACCGAGCAGGTGCGCGGCATCGTCAAGGTCGTCACCGCGGTCGCCAACGGCGACCTGAAGCAGAGCCTGACGGTGAAATCGAAGGGCGAGGTCGCAGCGCTCGCCGAGACCATCAACTTCATGACCGAGACGCTCGCCACCTTCGCCGACCAGGTCACCAGCGTCGCCCGCGAGGTCGGCGTCGAGGGCCGGCTCGGCGGCCAGGCCAACGTGCCCGGCGCGGCCGGCACCTGGAAGGACCTGACCGGCAACGTCAATCTCCTGGCCGCGAACCTGACCTCGCAGGTGCGCGCCATCGCCGAGGTCGCAACCGCCGTGACCAAGGGCGACCTCACCCGCTCGATCCAGGTCGACGCGCGCGGCGAAGTCGCCGAGCTGAAAGACAACATCAATACGATGATCACCAATCTGAGGCTCACCACCGACGTCAATACCGAGCAGGACTGGCTGAAGACGAACCTCGCCAAGTTCACCAACATGCTGCAGGGCCAGCGCGATCTCACCACCGTCGGCCGGCTGCTGCTGACCGAGCTCACGCCGCTGGTCAACGCCCATATGGGCGTCATCTACCAGGTCGAGAGCGAAGACTCCTCGCTGATGCGGCTGCTCGCGGCCTATGCCGGCGACGGCGCCTACCCGCACCAGCAGGTCGTGCAATTCGGCGAGGGGCTGGTCGGCCAGTGTGCGATGGACAAGCGCCAGCGGCTGATCGCCGACATCCCCTCCGACGCGGTTCCGGTCAATTCGGCGCTGTTGCGGCTGCTGCCGAAGAATCTCGTGGTGCTGCCGGTGCTGTTCGAGAATCAGGTCAAGGCCGTCATCGAGCTTGCCTCGCTCAGTCCATTCACCACCTCGCAGATGACGTTCCTCGAGCAGCTCACCGACTCCATAGGCATCGTGCTCAACTCGATCGAGGCCACGATGCAGACCGAGGGCCTGTTGAAGCAGTCGCAGCAGCTTGCCGGCGAGCTGCAGGCGCAGCAGAAGGAATTGCAGCAGACCAACGAACAGCTCGAACAGAAGGCCCAGCAGCTCGCCGAACGCAACGTCGAGGTGGAACGCAAGAACCAGGAAATCGAGCAGGCCCGCCGCGCGCTGGAAGAAAAGGCCACGGAACTGGCGCTGACCTCGAAGTACAAGTCCGAATTCCTGGCCAACATGTCGCACGAGTTGCGCACGCCGCTGAACAGCATCCTGATCCTGGGCCAGCAGCTCACAGAAAACCCCGACGGCAATTTGACCGGCAAGCAGGTCGAATTCGCCCGCACCATCCATGGCGCCGGCACCGACCTGCTCAATCTGATCAGCGACATCCTCGATCTGTCCAAGATCGAATCCGGCACCGTGACCGTCGATGCCGAGGAGATCCTCACCGCCAACCTCCTGGAGACCGTCGGCCGTCCGTTCCGGCACGAGGCGGACAACCGGCAGCTGGCGTTCACCATCGACCGCGATCCGAACCTGGCGCGCAGCATCGTCACCGATTCCAAGCGCCTGCAGCAGGTCCTGAAGAACCTGCTGTCCAATGCGTTCAAGTTCACCGCCGAGGGCGGCGTGCGCCTCAAGGTCTCGGCCGCGGTCGGCGGCTGGAGTCCCGACCATCCCGTGCTGAACAGCGCGCCCGCCGTCATCGCCTTCGAGGTGTCGGACACCGGCATCGGCATTCCCCTCGAAAAGCAGAAGCTGATTTTCGAGGCGTTCCAGCAGGCCGATGCCGGCACCAGCCGCAAATATGGCGGCACCGGCCTCGGCCTCGCCATCAGCCGCGAACTGGCGAGCCTGCTCGGCGGCGAAATCCATCTTCGAAGCGCGACCGGCAAGGGCAGCACGTTCACGCTCTATCTGCCGCTGAAATATTCCGGGCCGACGGTCGCGCCGCGGGTCACGGCGTCCATCTCGCAATACGGCGCGCCGCCGGCCTTGCAGGCGCCGAACCAGGAGCGTGTGACCGCCGAGCGAGTGGTCGAGCAACTGCCCGACGACCGGCTCAACCTGGAGCCCGGCGACACCATCCTGCTGATCGTCGAGGACGATCCGCATTATGCGCGGGTCCTGATCGATCTGGCGCGCGACAAGGGCTTCAAGGTGCTGGTCGCGGCGCGCGGCGCGGAAGCGCTCGATCTCGCCAAGCAATATCAGCCGGCCGCGGTGTCGCTCGACGTCTTCCTGCCCGACATGCTCGGCTGGAC
>NZ_JBAURI010000051.1:0-3261 GCF_049581145.1 Bradyrhizobium sp. | reverse complement strand
CTTTCCGCTTCTCCTCTTCGCATCGTTCGGACTAGGCAAGTGGGGCTCGCTCGCCGTGGCTGGATGGCTCGTTTGGATCGCCTTCTTCCGCAGCACAGGCGATCCGGCCGGGTGGCTCAGCTATCTCTTTTGCTTTCAGCTCGGAATTCTCGTACCCGAAGCCGCCAAACATATCCGATTGCTTCCGAGGGCGCTGATTCAGATCGGTTTTGTGCTGGCGGTCCTCACTCTATGCCTAGCCACGAATCTGTCGCGCATGTCGATCATGCCGGAACACATCACCAAGGAAGGCATCGCCTCCTTTATGATCGTCGCGGTGGTTCTGTCCGGTGAATTGGGTACGTTCGGGCTGTTGCGACCTGGAGTGCGCTGGCTCGGACGAATTTCCTATAGCCTTTATGTATTCCACTATCCGATCATCGCGGCTATCGAGCAGAAAGGAGGCGAGCATTTTACGTTCGCGTGGGCACAAGACCACAGCGCATTGTTCGGCCTTGGATGTATTTCGATCGCGCTGCCATTCTGCTTGGCAATCGCTTGGCTCGGGTGGCGATTTGTCGAAGTGCCGTTTCAAAGGTGGGGCACCGCTATCGCCAGGCTGGTCCTCTCGGTGCGACCGCATCGAGTACCGCCGCCGATCCTGCAACTCGTTGAAGCGACTGACACCTGACGCAAAACTCACCGTTGCTGGTTACTCCTTCGTTGCTGGTTCGTATTAGCGTAACGCAAGGCTCCGTCGGATTCGCACGGAAGCAAGGTCCTTGTGATCCGAGCGAATCTAGACCCCCCGGCTCGGAGCCTCGATCCTTGTAACTCTGCAGCCCGTATGCATAGTGTCCGCCCGTTTCAGGGGCCCCTCATGCGCGACAAGAATTTCGGCTCGCACGAAGCTTTGGTGCGGGAGGATGTTTCCAGGACGTCGTCAAACAAGAGCTTCGGGCTGGTATTTGCCGCGTTTTTTGCGCTGCTGGCACTGTCGAGCTATTTTTTTGGCCACCATGGCCGCTGGCCGTTCTGGCTCGGCCTGTCGATCGTTTTCGCGATCATGGCTTACGCCGCGCCGCACATCCTTGGACCCCTCAATCGCTGGTGGGCGAAGTTCGGTCTGCTGCTGCACGCCATCGTCAGCCCCATCATCCTCGCATTCATTTTTTTCGGCTGCATCGCGCCGATCGGGTTCCTGATGCGGCGATTCGGCAACGATCCGCTGCGGCGCCGCCTCGAGCCAGATGCGAAGAGCTATTGGCTTGTGCGCGAACCGCCCGGTCCAACCCCCGACTCATTCAAGAGGCAATACTGACATGATCGACTTCCTGCAGGAGTTCTGGGGCTTCCTGCGTGTTCGCAAGAAGTACTGGCTGTTGCCGGTGTTGATCGTGATGGCGATCTTCGGCGGGCTTCTGGTGCTGACCAAGGGATCCGCCGTGGCTCCGTTCATTTACACGCTGTTCTGATGGCTCCCTACCGCGTCCTGGGTATCTCGGCGTTCTATCACGACAGCGCCGCCGCGCTGGTCGAGGATGGCCAGGTCGTCGCTGCCGCCCAGGAAGAACGGTTTACCCGCAAGAAGTTTGACGCGAACTATCCGCGCCGCGCCATCGACTATTGCCTCGCCGCGGCGGGCGCCAGGCTCGATGATGTCGACTGCGTCGTGTTCTACGACAAGCCGTTCATCAAGTTCGAGCGGCTGCTCGAAACCTATCTGACGATGTCGCCCAGCGGCTTCACCTCGTTTCGCATGGCGCTGCCATTGTGGTTGCGCGAGAAGCTGTTCCAGAAATCGCTGCTGGCCGACAAGCTCAAGGAGGTGGCGCCGGAGTTCGACTGGCAAAACCGCTTGAGGTTCTGCGAGCACCACCTCAGCCACGCGGCGTCGGCCTTCTATCCTTCGCCGTTCGAGCGTGCGCTGGTTCTCACGCTCGACGGCGTCGGCGAATGGACCACGACGGCGGTTGCGATCGGCGAGCACGACAAGCTGTCGATTCACAAGGAAATCCACTTCCCGCACAGCCTTGGCCTGTTGTATTCGGCGTTCACCTACTACACGGGCTTCAAGGTCAATTCGGGCGAATACAAGCTGATGGGGCTTGCGCCCTACGGCGTCCCGAAATACGTCCAGCTGATTCGCGACAACCTCATCGACGTCAAGGACGACGGCTCGTTCCGGCTCAATCTCGACTATTTCAATTACTGTACCGGGCTGACCATGACCAATGCGCGTTTCGACGCGCTGTTCGGGGCGCCGGCGCGCGATCCCGAGGGCTTGCTCGAGCAGAAGCACATGGATATCGCGGCCTCGATCCAGGCCGTGCTCGAAGACATCGTTCTGAAGCTCACCCGCAGCCTAGCGGCGGAAACCGGCATGGAGAACCTGTGCCTGGCCGGTGGCGTGGCGCTCAACTGCGTCGCCAATGGCAAGATCCTGCGCGATGGCCAGTTCAATAAGGTCTGGATTCAGCCCGCGGCCGGTGACGCCGGCGGCGCTCTCGGCGCGGCGCTGGCCGCTCATCACATCCATGCCGGCAAGCCTCGCCTGATGGCGAACGCGCTCGACGGCATGCGCGGCGCCTATCTGGGTCCGGCCTTCGAACAGGCGGACATCGATACGCGCCTGCAGGCGGTGGGAGCCCGCTTTACGACACTCTCCGAAGACGAAATGCTGGAGATGGCCGCGAAAGCACTTTCTGAGGGCGCCGCGATCGGCTGGTTCCAGGGGAGAATGGAGTTCGGTCCGCGCGCGCTCGGCAACCGCTCGATCCTGGGCGATCCGCGCAGCCCCTCGATGCAGAAGAGCCTGAATCTCAAGGTCAAATATCGCGAAAGCTTCCGGCCCTTTGCGCCATCGGTGCTGCGTGAGAAGGTCGCCGACTGGTTCGCGCTGGATGTCGACAGCCCGTACATGCTGCTGGTCGCCGATGTCGCCGAAAGCCGTGTTCGCAGGATGACGGACGCCGAGCAGCTCCTGTTCGGCATCGACAAGCTCAATGTCGTTCGCTCCGGCATTCCCGCCGTCACGCATGTCGACTATTCCGCACGCGTCCAAACGGTGCATCGGGAGAGTAACCCGCTCTATTACCGTCTGCTCGAACGCTTCGACCGGCTGACCGGCTGTCCCGTCCTCATCAACACCAGCTTCAACGTGCGCAGCGAACCGATCGTCTGCACACCCGAAGATGCGTTTCGCTGTTTCATGGGCACGGAACTCGATCTCCTCGTCGTCGGCTGTTGCGTTCTCGAGAAGAAAGAGCAAGATCCGCATTT